>CALXAY010000015.1 GCA_944386415.1 uncultured Clostridia bacterium
TACCTCCTTTTTTCTTATTATATCAAAAAAATAAATGTAAACACTTTTTTTGTGTCTACATTTATTTTATCACTTCACTATCTACCTTTTTTATTTTTTATACAGTTGTATCTATTTTGAAAATAATAAAAGATAAAATATGACCGGTTAGACTAATAGAAAAAAATTATAAAATATTATAATATAAAACTGTGAGGTGAAAAATGAGTATAAAAATAATAGATGCAAAATACTATATGCCTGAAAGAAAAGTTTTAAATAGTGAAATAGAAGAAAAATTTGGCTTAGAAAAAGGCTATATAGAAAAAAGAACAGGAATAAAAGAAAGATATTATACAGAAGTAGAATCAATTGAAAAAATGGCAACAGAAGCTGTAAAGAAAATTTCTGATGCTTCTTTAGTGGATATGATAGTAGTTGCAACAACATCAAGTAATTGTTTGATGCCAGGAATATCAAATTATATACAAAAAGAATTAGGAATTAATAGATGCATTTGTATGGATGTATTAGCAGGATGTGGAGGTTTTATAAACGCATTTGATATTGTAAACTGTTACATAGAAGCCGGAAGAATAAAAAAAGCACTTGTTGTAGGTGTTGATTTATTATCTGGTATTGTAGATAAATCTGATTTAGGAACAGTAGCAGTACTATCAGATGGAGCAGGAGCAATTTTGGTAGAAAATTGTGGTGAAGAAAAAATGTATTTTGCAAATATAGTTTCAGAAAAAGACGAAAAAAACATTTTATATTATAAATCAGATAGTAAGATATATATGGATGGAAGAGAAGTTTATAAATATGGAGTTACAAAACCCGTAGAAAATGTAAAAGAATTATTAGACTTGTCAGGTGTGAAATTTAATGATATAAAATATATAATACCACATCAGTCCAATCTAAAAATAATGAAAGTGATGGCAAATAAATTAGATGTAGACTTTAGTAAATTTTATATAAACATAGATAAAAAAGGAAATACATTTTGTGCAAGTATACCAATAGCAATAGGCCAGATGTTAGAAAAAGAGTTGTTAACTTGTGGAGATAAAGTTATTCTTTTAGGCTATGGCGGAGGGCTAAATACAGGAAGTATATTATTAGAAATTTAAAATATTAAAATGGGATGTGTCCCTAATTGGACAAAATGTCCAAAAGGAAACGTCCCCAATTGGACAAGGAGGAATTTTGTATGAAAAGAGCATTTTTATTTCCAGGTCAAGGAAGTCAAACGGTGGGAATGGGAAAAGATATTTATGAAAAATATGATGAGGCAAAGAAAATTTATGATGAAGCTTCAAAGATATCAGGAATAGATATTAAAAAACTATGTTTTGAAGGTCCAGAAGAGATTCTAAATAAAACTGAAAATACACAAATTGCAATATTAACAACAAGTTTAGCTATTTTAGAAGTTTTAAAATCAAAAGGAATAGAAGCAGAAATTACATGTGGTTTGAGTTTGGGAGAATATTGTGCTTTAATCTATTCTGGAATAATTTCATTTGAAGATGGAATAAAATTAATCAAAAAAAGAGGATATTATATGGGAAATTTAATTCCAGATGAAGAATATGAGATGGCCGCAGTAATAGGATTAGATAGTTCAAAAATTGAAGAAATTTGTAAAGAGGTTAAAGATTTAGGAAAATTTGTAGTTCCAGCAAATTATAATTGCAGCTCGCAAACAGTAGTATCAGGAGTAAAAGATGCAGTAGAAGAGGTAATAGAAAAATTAAAAGAGGCTGGTGCAAAAAGGGTAATACCACTTAAAACTAGTGGACCATTCCATACAGAAAAATTAATTGAAGCTAAAAAGGCTTATAAAAAAGAATTAGAAAATGTAACATTTAATTTAAATAAAAACAGTGTAAAAGTAATTAAAAATTTAGATGGAACTTATTATAATTCTAATGATGATATAAAAGAAATACTTGCAAAACATATAATAAGTTCTGTAAGATTCGACAGAGCAATAAAATTAATGAAAGAAGAAAATGTAGATGAATATGTTGAAATAGGACCTCGGAAGAACATTAACAGGTTTTGTAAAGAAAGATAATAAAGAAGCTAAAATTTATAATATAAATAATTTAGAAAGTTTAGAAAAATATTTAGAGGAGGAAGAAGTATAATGGGAGAAAGAAAAGTAGTATTAGTTACAGGAGGATCAAGAGGAATAGGAAAAGAAGTTGCTGAAATTTATGCAGAAAATGGATATGATGTAGTAATTAACTATGTATCTGACAGAACAGATGTAGAAGGTATTAAAAAAGAATTTGAGGAAAAGAAAGTTAAATGTTTACTTATAAAAGCAGATGTATCAAATTCAGAAGATGTAGAAAAAATGATAGAAGAGGCTATAAAAGAGTTTGGAAAAATAGATGTATTAGTAAATAATGCGGGTATCACAAGAGATACACTACTTATGAGAATGAGCGAAGAAGATTTTGATAAAGTTATAGAAATAAACTTAAAAGGAACATATTTAGTAACAAAACAAGTTACAAAATATATGATGAAAAAAAGACAGGGAAGTATTATAAATTTGGCATCTGTTGTAGGTGTTGTAGGAAATGCAGGTCAAGCAAACTATGCGGCTTCAAAAGCGGGTATAATTGGATTTACCAAAAGCATTGCAAAAGAATTAGCATCAAGAAACATTAGAGTAAATGCGGTAGCACCAGGGTTTATAGAAACAGATATGACAAATATTTTGAAAGATGAAGTAAAAGAAAATATAGGAAATCAAATACCTTTAAAAAGGATGGGAACAGCAAGAGAAGTAGCCGAAGTAATATATTTTTTAGGAACAGACAAGAGTTCATATATCACAGGACAAGTAATAAATATAGATGGAGGAATGGTAATGTAGAGTTACCATCTATTTAAATGTAAAAAAATTGACCGACTGTACTAATAGAAAAAAATTAGAAAATATGGTAAAATATAATAGTGAATTTTTAGAAAATAAGGAGATTTTGAAATGAAAAGAGTTGTAATTACAGGATTAGGAGCAATAACACCAATAGGAAATAACGTGGAAGAATTTTGGAAAGGGATAAAACTAGGAAAATGTGGAATCGATTATATAAAATCATTTGATACTACAAATTTCAAAGTAAAATTAGCAGCAGAAGTAAAAAACTATAATCCAGAAGATTATTTTGATAAAAGAGAAGCTAGAAGATTAGATAAATTTTCACAATATGCAATGATAGCATCAAGAGAAGCTTGGAAAGATAGCAAATTAGATAAAGAAAAAGAAAATATGGAAAAAGTAGGAGTAATAGTTGGTTCTGGAATTGGTGGAATAGAAACAATAGAAACAGAGAACAAAAAATGTAATGAAAAGGGGCCAGATAGAGTATCTCCTATGTATATACCAATGGGAATATTAAATATGGCAACAGGAAATGTAGCAATTGATATTGGAGCAAAAGGTGAATCATTTGCTATGGTAACAGCTTGTGCAACAGGAACACATTGTATTGGTGAAGGATTTAGAATGATAAAACATGGCTATCAAGATGTAGTAATTGCAGGAGGAACAGAAGCAGGAATAACACCACTTAGCATTGCAGGTTTTACAAATATAAAAGCTCTAACTAAAGCAGAAGATAAAAATAGAGCAAGTATCCCATTTGATAAAGAAAGAAGCGGGTTTGTAATGGGAGAAGGAGCAGGAGTTGTAATTCTAGAAGAATTAGAACATGCAAGGAAAAGAGGTGCAAAAATCTATGCAGAAGTAGTAGGATACGGAGCAACTTCAGATGCATATCATATAACATCACCAGCACCAGGAGGAGAAGGTGGAGCAAGAGCAATGAAACTTGCAATGGAAGAAGCAGGAGTAACGCCAGAAGAAATTACATATATAAACGCACACGGAACATCAACACACTTAAATGACTCTTATGAAACTCAAGGAATAAAAACAGCGTTAGGAGAAGAAGCTTCTAAAAAAGTAATGGTAAGTTCAACAAAAAGTCACACAGGACATTTACTTGGAGCAGCAGGAGGAGTAGAAGCAATAGTATGTGCTAAATCAATACAAGAAGGATTTGTACCAGCAACAATAAACTATAAAGTACCTGATGAAGAATGTGACTTAGATGTAGTGCCAAATGAAGGAAGAAATATAGAAGTTAAATATGCAATTTCAAATTCATTAGGATTTGGAGGACATAATAGTAGTTTATTATTAAAAGAATACAAATAATGTCCAATTAGGGACGTTTCCTTTTGGACAAAATGTCCAATCTGGGACACATTGATAAAAAATAATCTAATAGTAGGAGGAGTTAAAATGGATTATAGTGAGATAAAAAAATTGATGGATGATATGGGAAATTCAAAAATAGATTCTTTAGAGATAGAATTTCCAGAAGGTATAAAAATTAAAATGAAGAAAAATACTGAAAAAGAAGTAGTAATTACACAACCTAGAAATATTATTGAAGCAAGTGCACCAATGACAACTCCTGTAGTTAAAGAGAAACAAGAAACATCATTAGTAAAAATGGAGGAACAAGAAACAGAACAAGAGGAAAATTATAAAATTGTGAAAAGTCCTATGGTTGGAACTTTCTATGCAAGTTCTTCACCAGACAAAGAACCATTTGTTAAAGTGGGGGATAAAGTACATAAAGGTCAAGTTTTATGCATTGTAGAAGCTATGAAATTAATGAATGAAATAGAGTCTGAATTTGACGGAGAGATAGTAGAAGTTTGTGTAAATAATGAAGATATAGTAGAATATGGAACACCATTATTCAAAATAAAATAGACTTAATTTAATAAAAGATTTATATATTAGGAGGAAAAAATGGTTTTAAATAAAGAAGGTATAAAAAATATAATACCACAAAGAGAACCTTTCTTAATGATTGATGAAGTAGAAGAATATGTGCCAGGAGAAAGTGCAATAGCATATAAACATGTAGATGAAAACGAATATTATTTTAAAGGACATTTTCCTGGAAATCCAATAATGCCAGGTGTATTAATTGTAGAATCTCTTGCTCAAACAGGAGCTGTTGCAATTCTTTCTATGGAAGAAAATAAAGGAAAAAATGCTTTGTTTGGAGGAATTGATAAAATACGTTTTAAAAGACAAGTAGTACCTGGAGATACATTAAAATTAGAAGTTAAAATAATAAAAAGAAAAGGCCCAATAGGAGTAGGTGAGGCCATAGCCACTGTTGATGGAAAAATAGCAGCAAAAGGAGAATTAACATTTGCGGTAGTCTAAATGAAACAAAGAGGGACGGAGGTTTTTGTTTCATTATAGAAAGAAAAAGTGAAACAAAAAAGAACCGTCCCCTTTTGTTTCAAAGAAAGGAAGAATAGGATGTTAAAGAAAGTATTAATAGCTAATCGTGGGGAAATAGCAGTAAGAATTATTAGAGCATGCAGAGAAATGGGAATTAGAACAGTTGCAATATATTCAGAAGCAGACAAAACAGCATTACATGTAAGTTTAGCAGATGAAGCTATTTGTGTTGGACCAGCACCATCTAATAAAAGTTATTTAAATATGAAAGCAATTTTAGAAGTGGCTTGTTTAACAGGTGCAGATAGTATTCATCCAGGATTTGGATTTTTATCAGAAAATAGTACTTTTGCTAAAATTTGCGAAGAAATGGGAATAAAATTTATAGGACCTAATTATAGATTAATAGAATTATTAGGAAACAAATCAAAAGCAAAAGAGACAATGAAAAATGCAGGAGTACCAGTAGTACCAGGATCTGTTGGTTTAATAAAATCTAAGGAAGAAGCACTACAACTTGCAGAACAAATAAAATATCCAGTAATGCTTAAAGCGTCAAGCGGTCGGTGGCGGAAGAGGTATTCGTATTGCTTATAATAAAGAACAATTAGAAAAAGAATATGATTTAGTAAAACAAGAAGCAAAAGTTTCTTTTAATGATGATAGCCTTTATCTAGAAAAATTTGTAGAAAATCCAAGACATGTAGAAATTCAAATTTTAGCAGATGAGCATGGAAACTCAGTTCATTTAGGTGAAAGAGATTGTTCTGTACAAAGAAGAAATCAAAAGGTATTAGAAGAAACACCATCTTCTATATTAGATGATAAAACAAGAAAGAAGATGGGAGAAGTAGCTGTAAATGCTGTTAAAGAAATAGGATATACTAATGCAGGAACAATTGAATTTTTAGTAGATAAAAATAAAGATTTCTATTTCATGGAAATGAATACAAGAGTTCAAGTAGAACATCCTGTAACAGAGATGGTAACAGGAATTGATATAATAAAGGAACAAATAAAAATAGCAAGCGGAGCACCTTTAAGTTATAAACAAAAAGATATTACTTTTACAGGTCATAGTTTAGAAGTTAGAATAAATGCTGAAGACCCAGATAAAAACTTTATGCCTTGCCCTGGAACAATAACAGATTTACATTTGCCAGGAGGAAATGGAGTAAGAATTGATACTGCAATTTATCCTGGATATAAAATACCACCAACTTATGATTCAATGATAGCAAAAATTATAGTACATGGAAAAGATAGAAATGAATCAATAGCAAAAATGAAAAGTGCAATAGCAGAATTAGTTGTTGAAGGAATAAAAACAAATGCAGATTTTATTTTGAAAATATTGGAAGATGAAGATTTTAAAAATAATAATTATGATACTTCATTTATTTCAAAAAAATTTGGAAAGAAATCTAATTAACCTAAATATAATTAAAAAAGAAATAAAAAAAGTGAATGTTTTTAAAAAAAAGCATTTACTTTTTTTGAAAATTTGTATACAATAATGAAAGAAAATGTCAAAAATGGAATCAAAATATTTTAACTAAAGAAAATATATGAAAAGAAAGGGAGTATTTTAATGAAGATACTAATGTTAACATGGGAATATCCACCAAGAGTGGTAGGAGGAATCGCAAGAGTAGTATACGATTTATCAAGAACGTTACACAAAGATGGTCACGATGTAACAGTAATTACTTATAGAGAGGGAGATGCACCTTATTTTGAGGATGACAAAGGTGTAAAAGTATATAGAGTTGACAATTATATGATTAATCCTAATAATTTTATAGACTGGATATTACAGTTAAATTTCAATATGATAGCAAAAGCAAATGAAATTATGTTAAAAGAAGGAAATTTTGATGTTATCCATGCCCATGATTGGTTAGTAGCATATAGTGCAAAAACATTAAAAAATTCATATAATATACCAATTGTTGCAACTATACATGCAACAGAATCTGGAAGAAATAGTGGTATTCACGATGAACAACAAAGATATATAAATGATACAGAATGGATGCTTACATATGAAGCAGCTGAAGTAATTGTTAATAGCAATTATATGAAAAACGAATTACAAAGATTATTTGGACTTCCATATGATAAAATAAATGTAGTACCAAATGGAGTTAATTTGAATCTATTTAATGGCATTGAAAGAGATTATAATTTTAGAAGAAAATATGCAATGGATAATGAAAAGATTATATTGTTCATGGGAAGACTTGTTTATGAAAAAGGTATACAACATTTGATAGCAGCTATGCCTAAGATATTAAATGGTTACCATGATGCAAAGCTTATTGTATGTGGTAAAGGTGGGATGGAACAAGAACTAAGACAAGAGGTAAATAATTTAGGATTAGGAAATAAAGTATATTTTGCAGGATATATGAATGGTAAAGATGTACAAAGAATGTATAAAGCAGCAGATATAGCAGTATTTCCAAGTACATATGAACCATTCCGGAATAGTAGCTCTAGAAGCAATGCTTTCAGAAAGACCTATTGTAGTATCAGATATAGGTGGGCTTAATGAAATAGTAGAACATAAAGTAAATGGAATGAAAGCATATTGTGGAAATGCAAATTCAATTGCAGATTCAATACTTGAATTATTATTTGATCACAAATTATGTGCAGATATAACAAGGGTTGCTAAAAATAAGGTTAGAAATAATTATAATTGGAGTAAAATAGCTCAAGATACACATTTCGCATATCAAAAAGCAATTTGTCAATCAATGGCTGAAAAGCAAAAAAGAGAGCTTGAACAAGAAAGAGCAAGAAAGACTAAGAGAGCTAAAAATACAGAAAATGAAATTACTAATTTACTTAGCTTTAAAAAACGTCAAGCATATGCATAAATTAAAAAACTACAAGAGATTCTAAACTCTCTTGTAGTTTTAAAAAATAAATCTCCAAAATTATGAAAAATTTGTAAAAAACTATTGACAAGTATAAAAAAAATTAGTATAATAAATCTCGTCGGAAGAACATGGTCGCTTAGCTCAGCTGGGAGAGCATCTGCCTTACAAGCAGGGGGTCACAGGTTCGAGCCCTGTAGCGACCACCATGTTTTACGGCCTGGTAGTTCAGTTGGTTAGAACGCTAGCCTGTCACGCTAGAGGTCGACGGTTCGAGCCCGTTCCAGGTCGCCATTTTTTTATTATAAGGCTTGATAGCTCAGTTGGTAGAGCAAGGGACTGAAAATCCCTGTGTCAGTGGTTCGATTCCACTTCAAGCCACCATTTAAATACTGTATCTTATATTAGATATAGTATTTTTTATTGTAAATTATACTAAAAAGAGTGGAGCCTATTTTAGGACTCCACTCTAAAAAGTGTAACTCAAAAGTTGAGGTTACAATTTTTTAGCATAGACGTTTGTAAGTCTTAGCCAGTTTATAGAGTTTACTAGCTATTTCAGAAGTGAAACTATCAGGTTCTGAACGCCAACTCCAGTTGCAACCTACAGTAGATGGGGAATTAATCCTACCATCAGTACCAAGAGATAATACATCTGTCATCGGTACTATGACAGTATTGGCAGGTGATGCAAAAGCTGTGCGAATTGCAGAGAATGATGGAGTTTCGTTTGGATTAGAATAGATATAATCTAATGCAAACTTCCTATCATCTTCTGAAAGGTTACTAATTGCTTCAGCTACTGTCTCGCTGTCATGTGTGGATGTGTAACTTACACTATTTGGTTTCCAATTGTGAGGCATATGTGAGTTGTTCTCATATGCTCTAAAACCAAATACTAACACGTTCATGCCAGGAAAACCAGAATCAGCAAGTAGTTCTCGTACAGAGTCATCAATAATGCCTAGATCTTCAGCGATTATTGGAACGTCACCGAAAGTATTTTTTAGGGCATCAAAGAAATCCATACGAGGACCAGGCATCCAAACACCATTCCTTGCGGTAGTTTCTCCAAACTCTATTTGGAAATAGTCTTGGAAAGCTCTGAAATGGTCAATCCGGATGAAATCAAAAAGCCTGAGATTTTTTTGTATCCGCCAAATCCACCAATTATAGTTATGTGATTTAAGATATTCCCAGTCATATACAGGGTTACCCCAGACTTGACCGTCTTCAGAAAAATAGTCAGGTGGTACACCAGCAATCCAAATAGGACGTGTTTGACTATTAACTTTAAATACGTTAGGATTTACCCAAACATCACAGCTATCAGGTGAGAGATACATTGGAATATCACCAATGATCAGAATGTTCTTGCTGTTGGCGTATTCCTTAAGAGTTGTCCATTGCTCGAAAAATAGATACTGAACGAAGATGTAAAAGTTAATATCATCTTCAAGAAGTTTTGTATAATGAGCAATAGCGTCCGGATTACGTTGGACGATAGAAAAGTCATCCCATTCATAAACAGGTTTCTGATTAAAATGGTTTTTCAATGCCATGAATAGAGCATAATCATTAATCCAATCAGAGTTATTGTTTTGGAATGAACTAATCTCTTCTTTTAGAGAAGAGGAGTTGGCAAAAGCCAATCGTAAAAGATCCCATCTTGTTTGATATATATATCCATAATCGACCTTAGAATGACTAGAATCCAAATCCTTTAAATCGGACTTACTAAGGAGTCCTTTTTCTACAAGGAAGTCCAAATCAATGAAATAAGGATTTCCAGCAACTGTAGAAAAACATTGATAAGGACTATCTCCAAAACCAGTATGTCCCAAAGGGAGAACCTGCCAATAGTGTTGACCTGCATCATGCAAAAAATTTACAAAATCATATGCTTCCTTTCCTAAAGTCCCAATACCATATGGTGTTGGGAGTGAGAAGATTGGCATAAGAATGCCACATGAACGACAGAACAGGTTGGTACTCATCTTGAGCCTCCTTTTTCTAATGCCTATAATTAGGTACATAGTAGCATAGAAAACAAAAAAAGTAAAGTAATATATTAAAAAGTGTATATTAAATTAAAATGTTTTTGCTATTTGCAACTTGATATGTTATGCAAAAAGAGATATAATAAAAAAGTATGGCAAAAGCTATACGTAAGTTAGTCCTTTGAACAGTGGAGATAAGTATCAAAATTAAGAGAAGGGATTATTAAGTATGACGAAGAGAGTTTGTTGTTCAATCATTTTGGGAGTTATTGCGTACTTTTTTACGATGATGCTATGCTATATTTATGCATCATATCCCGATTTGATGAGTCCAATAGTGATATACTATTCTTGCATAATAGCATGGGTTGCATTTTTTGCTTTTGATTTTGGCGAGAATAAGAAAGGAAACAAGTTCTTGTATTCATTCCTTTTGGCACTAGTTGTGTTTTTGCTAACAATGTTGCTAACAATATTTTCGACAGCGTATCAAATGTTTTTTATTGTTATTGCAACATATTATGCAGTAATAGCATTCATAACAGCAATCATTGGATATTCAATTGGTAAAATAAGCAAAAAGGACAAATAATCTTCAAAATTGAAGAGGGATTCTTAAAATTTTCCTCTTCAATTTTTTTGTAAAAAAACGTCTTTTCAATTACTGAGTTTGTAACTAAAAAGACGTTTAATTGATAGGTTAATTAAAGAAAAATTAAAGGATGTAACATCCAAATTTAGCTCTTAAAGAGAAAAATCGTTTTCTACATTAACCTATAGCTATTATTTCATAGTTCTTACAATTGAAAAGAATGCTAACTAAGCTACCACTTTTAATGCCGATTTTTTAAAAATTATTCCTAATTTTATCTTTCTTTTTCTTTGCCTGCTTCTTATTCTTTGAGAGTTCAACAAGAAGGTTTGAAAAACGAGTAAAAGAATTAGCAAATACTAATCCTTTTTATTTTGATTATTAATGTTAATATTATCACCATATCTTTTTACTTTCTGAGTGGTAGTTTTTTCAAATTCTTTATCACGAATAATAAAATTTTTAATGTGTTTATAGTTAGGAAGTTTTTTATTAACACTAGAAACTACATCTGAAATCAATTTTCTGATTTCTTCTTTAGTAGGAACACTTCCTTTTAGATATTCTGTGATAGCTTCGATGTTTGGATAAATTTGAGCATTAACATAAGTTTCATCATCGCCTTCTTTTTGAATACCAAGTACTAAAGATTCTGAAATAAGAGGGTTATCGTTTAAATAATATTCCACTTCTTCAGGATAAATGTTTTTACCGTTTTTTGTAACTATAACAGACTTACATCTACCTGTAATATATAAATAACCATTTTTATCAATTTTTCCTAGGTCTCCTGTATGGAACCAACCATCAATTATTGTTTCCTTAGTTCTCTTTTCATCTTCATAATACCCAAGCATAACATTTGGGCCTTTTACAATAATTTCTCCAACACCTTCATCATTAGGTTTATCAATTTTATATTCTACATTTGGAATAGGAAGTCCAGCTGAGTCATCTTTTTGAAAAAAATCCGTATTACCAGCAACTAAAGGAGAACATTCAGTAAGTCCATATCCTTGAAGAGTGTTTAGTTTTAGGTCTCTAAAATCGGAGATAATATTTGGATTAGCTGCAGCCGCTCCAACGATAAATACACGCAATCTTCCACCTAAAGTATTTTTTACTTTAGTTCGTACGATTTTCTTTAGAAAGAAAGGAAGAAAGGTAAAAGGATTTTCATTATTTTCTTTTTGAAATTTTTTAGGTAATCCATGATTGATACTCTTAACGATATTTTTATGTAATTTTTCTAATAATAGAGGAACACATAAAATAACAGAAGGATGAAATTCTTGCATATTCTTTGCTATATAACGTAAACCTTCACAATGACAAATAGAAGCACCACTATATATTGGTAGTAAAAAACCTAAAGTGCATTCATATGTGTGGTGTAATGGTAAAATAGAAAAAAATAAATCACTTCTTTTTACTTTTACAATCCCATAAGTTGAAAGCAAATTAGAACATATATTTCTTTGGGATAAACATACACCTTTTGCAGAACCTGTTGTTCCAGATGTAAATAGAAGAATACGCAATTCATCTGGATCTATTTTAATATCATCAAAATCAGCAAAGCCAGATAAATATAAATTTTTACCTTCTTTTAAAGAAATATCAAATTTATCTTCAAAAGAAATAAAATAAGTATCAGGATTTTCAATTTTAGAAATATTGTTTAAAACAATATCTAAATTTTTTTTATCTCCTAATATGCATACTGTTTGAGAAACATTCATAAAATTAATAATATCATCACAATGTAATTCCTTATCAATAGGTACAACAATACCTACAATTGATGCGGCCATATATGAAACACACCAATTATAAGAATTTTTACCAATAACGGCAATTCTTTTGTTTAAAAAGCCATTTTTTATTAAATATGTTCCAAGATAAATGACATCATTTTTAAAATCTTCATAGGTTATAGAATTAATATTACCATTATTATCTTTTAATTTAAAAGCAGTTCTACTACGGTATATACTTGAAGAACGATATAACATGTCTTTAAAATTTGTTACTTCTTCTGTTTTATGGTATTTCTTCTTTAATTTTTCAGCTACAGTTAATTCTTCTTTCATATTTTGCCTCCTTAATTATTTATAACGATAAAATACGAAATTAGTATTATTAGTTAAAGTAACACTTCCGTCATATATAGATTCTTCTTCTGATTCTAAAGGTATATCTATAAAAACAGTACATTTAAATTCTTGATCTAAATTATTTGTAATATATATATCAAATGAAATACTAGAACGTATCCAATTTAATAAAATGTCACATTTCTTTAATAAAGAACCATCATAAGTTAATGGTGAATTTGTATTAGTTATAGTATAATCAGTTTTTATATTATTATTAGCATAGCTTAATACAATTGGATTTGCTAAATTATTATATAAAGTAGGTGTATCTAAGCTTGTTTCATCTTCTGATGAAATATTAAAATCTAATCTATTATTTATCAAATTAGAATCTATAATATCACTTTTTGCAAAATTATAAATATTTTTATAATATAAACTTGGAGTACCTAAAGTAGGTAATTTAGTGAAATTAATGTTATCAATGTATACACTTTTTAATGTGTTTTCCAAATTTTTTTCTTCTTTAGGGCTTGTTATAAAAAATGCCATATCAGTATATTGATATAGGTTTTCTAATGTGAAATTACTACTAGATGCTGATTTATTTTTTGCATCACAACTACTAAAGAATGTTACATTATTAATTTCAAAAATAGTTTCTTGATTTTTATCAGAAAAATCAAGAGCAGAATTTTCCAAATTCCTTTTAAGTACATATTTGTATAATAATAAATAACAAAGAATTAGAACAATTATAAATAATATAATAGTAATAATTGTTAATATAATTTTCTTTTTATCTAAATTTTTGAAATTAGATTTTTTCTTTTTTTCTGTAGTTTTTATTTTATTTTTATTATCCATAATTCCTCCTTTGTAAACACTTATATAATATTATAAAAACAATATAAAATCAAGTGTTTTTTGTCTTGATGTAGTTATTAAAACTATTTAAAGACAAAATTATGAAAACTATTAATATTATATTATGAAAATATATTATTAGTACATTTTTTTACAAGACTTAGATAAAAATTAAATTTCTAAGATTACTTTATATTACAAAAATGTTAAATATATATTACAATTTGGTTTCTATATAGGATTTCCAACAATTTGAATTGACAAAAATCAAGTAAAAATGTAGAATTATGATAGGTGATAGTATGGAATCGAAAGATGAAAAAAGTAAGAAGCCAAAATTATTAGTAAAGAATATTTTAATCTTTTTTGTAACTATAATAATGTTATTATGTTTTGTTGCTTGCTATAATTATTATTTATCTAAAGATGAGGTATTAGCAAAAGAAACAAGCACAGAAATTGATAATCAAAGTATTAAAATTAGTAATGCACCAAAAATAAATTTAGAAGAATTAATAAGTACAAATTCACAAAGTGATTCAACAGAAGAGTTTGTGACAGAAGAAATAGATTTAGAATATATAACAAAATATCAAACAAATCCTGAACTCCCAACAGGAGCAATTCAAGTTATTCAAGAAGGAAGAGAAGGAAAGCAACAAGTAACAACAAAAAAAGTTTATGAAAATGGAGAAGTAATATCAGAAGAGCAAATAAGTAGTAAAATAACTAAAGCATCAGTAAATAAAATAGTGGAAATAGGTTCAGGAAGTGGAAGAGTATACAAAATTAAAGAAGGAGATACTGTATATACCACATCAGACAGAGCAGAAATAAGAGTAGAGCCAAATGAAGAATCTAGGAAGGTTGCAACACTTGGAAAAGGAGCAGAATTAACAGTATTGTCAATTAGTGGTAGCTGGTATCAAATAAACGGCTCTGGAGCAAGAGGATATATAAAATCAGAGAATACTACATACATAGATCCTAATAAAAAATATGAAGAAGAAAAAGAACAGCAAAGTTCAGGTTCGGGAGGACATATATCAAGTCCAAGTTTTGATATGGCACTTAATAAACCAAGTGGTTTGAGTTTAGAGCAATTCAAGAAAGTTTTAACAGATTCAAAAGATAAAAATAAAGTTATGCAAAATAATACAGAGTATTTCTATTATATAGAACAGCAATATAACATAAATGGAGTATTTGTTGCAGCAGTAGCAATACATGAAAGTGCATGGGGAACATCAAGAATAGCTCAAAATAAACATAATTTGTTTGGATATGGAGCTTATGATTCAAATCCTTATAATGGAGCATATGAGTTTTCAGATTATTCAGAAAGTATAGATTTAATAGCAAGAGTATTTGTTAAATATTATATAAATCCTGAAGGAACATCTATTTATGGTGGAGAGAAAGCATCAGGAAAATATTATAATGGATCAACGTTGTCTGGAGTAAATACCAAGTATGCAACAGATAAAAATTGGGCAAATGCTGTATATAAGCATATGGAATATTTATACAATAAATTGTAAAAATTCCTTGATATTTTTTACAATTTATTGTATGATATAGAAGTATAAGGCTTTAAGAAGAAAAAATGCCAAAAGACTTTAGAAAGGGGCTTAAAAAGTATGAAAAAAATACTATTAATAGTTACCATATTTGTAATAATAGTTGGAACATTTTTGGTGGCAACGAACGTTTATGCAGCTGAACAAGTAATAGATGAAGAAACAGAAAGTAAAATAGTTGAAATAAAAGACAATGCTGCAAAATCTTTAGAAGATTATCAAGAAAAATATGGATCTGATGTATATGGTTTAGTTGCATATATATTGAATTTAGTTAGAATTTATAGTATACCTCTATGTTTCTTAGGGATTGCTATAGGAGCAATACATCAATATGTGATTGGTATTAGAAAACTTGATACATTAGAAAAAGGTATGGCGTTAATAGTCACATTTGTAACAATATTAATTATATGCCAAATATTACCACTGGCATTTGCAGTGTTCGTAAAATTTGGAAGGGGGTAACAAATGAAAGTCTTATTTGCTGTAAGTAATGAAGAAATATCAGAATCAATAGTAAAAAGATATCAAAAAGATTATAAACAAATTATTTCATATAAAAATGTTTATTACTTTAATGCAATTTTAAAAGAAATACAGAAGGATAAATCTTATGATAGAATAGTTATAAGTGAAGAATTAGAAGCTTTTACAAATACTCAATATGATCAAATAGATAAATTTATTTTTGAAAAATTAGATGGAATCAGTGATGAAGCTTCAAATACAAGGGGAAATGATATACCTATTATTTTAATTTGTTCTGATAGAAGAGTAAAAGCAGAAGAAATGTTAGTTAAATTATTTGGAATAGGTATATATAATGCTGTAATAGGAACAGATAGAAGTGTAGAAGAAGTTTGTAAATTAATAAATAGACCACGTTCAAAAAAGGAAGCAAAAATTTATTATCAAATAGATTCAGAAAATGTAAGCTATCAAAGTGAGAATGAAAATGATGTTAGTGAAATTGAGATACAAAATATACTTGCACATTATAAAAGATTAGGAAAAAACGAAGATAAATATTTGGAGAGTTTTGACAATATTGCATCTCAATATAATGATATGCAATTAAGGGTAATAAGTAAATTCTTGCCGTTAAATGTAAGAGCAGTTTTAGAGGAAAGATCACCTAAGTATCAGCAAATAATGTCATTCAATAATAGTGTATCAGATTCAATAAGAAAAACAAATAATGAGGAACCAGGTGGACCAAGTGAAAGATTATTGAAGTCAGCTAAAAAAGAAGTTGTTATGTCTAAGCCAGTTGTTATACCTTCTTCAGTAGACATGACTGGTGCTAAAAAGTTAGCTAGACAGAAACGCCAGACACAAGTGCAAATGCCTGTTCCTGAGCCTACTGTACAAGAAACAAATACTATAGAACAATCAGATTTTAGAGAAATAGAATCTACCAAAGCACAAGTTCAACAACCAGCACAAATAGAAGCAGTAGAAGAAAAACCAGTAAAAAGAGGAAGAGGAAGACCAAGAAAAAATCCAGTTCCAGAAGTTAACGAACAAGCGACAGCTACAGTAAAAAGAGGAAGAGGAAGACCAAGAAAAAATCCAATTCCGGTAACACAAGAACCAGAAGAAATAGCTGTATTACCTGGAATAGATACTACGCCTAATTTAAGTACAGTACAAGAACCAGAAGAGACTATATTACCTGGTATTTCAGAAGAGGAAAATTCTTATAGTCAAAATAGTCAAGTTACTAATAATACAGATACATTTGTAAATCAAAGTACTAGAGTAAATAATACATTTGAAAATTCAAATAATTCTAGTATATTTTCTAATACTGATTATGAAGAAGATACGTATGAACAAGATAATTATAGTATTATGAGAGATACTCCAAGAATCGATAGGACTGTACAAACAGAAAGAGTAGATTTATCACAATTATTAACTCAAGATAAAAAGATTGTTACTTTTGTTGGTACAGGGAAAAACGGAACATCTTTTATTGTTAATAATTTAGCTGAATTATTATCGTCATCAGGTGTAAATGTTGCAATACTTGATACAACAAAAAATAGAAACTCTTATTATATATATACAAAAAATGAAGAACAACTAAGAGATGTAGCAACACATGCAATAGAAAGA
The DNA here is from genome assembly GCA_944386415.1 of uncultured Clostridia bacterium. Classification (GTDB taxonomy): domain Bacteria; phylum Bacillota; class Clostridia; order TANB77; family CAG-508; genus CAG-269. Next base: position 17,426 of record CALXAY010000015.1, read on the forward strand.
TTAAGAAAAGGTGTTGCAAGTGGAATAGCAGTAAATAGAAATCTAACTGTATATACATCTTTACCAGATGATTCAGAAGATATAGTACATGCTGATAGAATTTTAGAAACTTTACTAAAAAATCATTCATTAATTTTAATTGATACAGATTTTAATACACCTTTTAGATATTTTGAACAATCACAGGAAACATATTTAGTACAAACATTAGATGTATTAACAATACAGCCATTGACAGCATTTTTAAGAGAATTAAAGTCAAAAAATGTTTTAGATGAGAAAAAATTAAGAATAGTATTAAATAAAGCTGTAAAAATAAAAGGAATAACAGAAAAAACAATTATTGGTGGAATGGCATTTTATAATGATCCTTCGATGTCATTTATGACAGAATTATTTGATAGGAATCTAATTAGATATGTGTCAATACCATTTGAAGAAGAAACATATATAAAATATTTAGAAAATGTTATTGAATGTAATATTACATTAAAAGGTTATTCAAAAATGTTTATGCAAACATTAAGAGAACTCGGAAATATGGTGTATCCAATAAATAATATGGGATATAGACCACCAACAGCAAAAGGATATACTGCAGGAAATACATTTTCGCCAAATATAAATAGTACATTAAATCAAATGAAAAATAATTATTAATAAGCAAAAGGAGGAAAAATCCAAGTGGCTATGATAGCAGTAGTTATTATATTAGTTTTAATTGTAATTGGACTAATAGCATATAATATAACAATACATAAAAAAATACAGAAATTTAGAAATCTAAATCAAAAAGTTACCAATTTATATGTAGTACAAGATTTTATGAACGCTATTGGAGAAACATCTACGGTAGAAGAAAAGATAAAGAAAATAAATGATGTTTTAATAGAAAGATATGAAATAAAATATTCAACTATAGTTGTATTTGATGGTACTGAATATCAAGTAAAAGCATCAAATGTTGATCCAAAGCATTGGGATTCATTAAGATCTCTACATGATGTTGATATGTTTAAAGATAGTATTGAAACAGCAACACCAAAATATGTAACAGTTAATAGTGAGAACGAAAGACTTCCATATCAACAAATGGAATTTGGAAGAGCAAAATCTGCTATTTTCTTCCCTTTGTATATAGATAATGTTTATATTGGTTACTGGATAATAGAAAGCGGAACGCCACATGATTTTGATAATGTTGATACAACTGTGTTAGAAGTAATTAAACAAAATATTGTATCTGTATTAAAAACTGTAGTTCATCAAAAAACTTTGGAATCTATTGTTAGAAAAGATTTATTTACAGGATTATATTCTGAAGAATACTTATATGGCGAAGGAAAGAAAAAAATAGATCAATATACAATTTCAACAATATGTATGTTTAAAATAACAAATATACAACAGATTAATAAAGAATATTCAAGAGAATTGGGAAATAAAGTAATAACTCAAATAAGTAACTATGTTGATGATAATTTATCACAAGAATATGTATTTGTAAGATATATGGGACCTAAATTTGTTATTGCGTTTTCTGGAGTAGAAGCAAATTCTGTAGCTGATTTCTTAAATGATATAAAAGAAAAAATAGAGTCTATGCAAATAAGTTTGACAGAACAAGAAATAGAAACATTAAATATGGAAGTAAATTCTAAAAAGAAATTAGGAAAAGAATTAGTTAAAGATATTGCTATACCAAGATTGAATTTTGTTATATCATCATATTACAAAGGAACAGGATTAGAAGAAGTGCTAAAGAAATTAGAAGAGTATTTAGACAATGCAGATTCAAATGAAAGTGATATAACAAATATATAATTTAAAAGGAGGAAAGTTATTATGGAATTTGATAAAACAATGAGTTTTGAGGTAGAAAGAGAAGAAAATACGAAATGCCAAGAAATACTAAAAGAAGTATATGAGGCATTAGTAGAGAAAGGTTATAATCCAATAAATCAAATAGTTGGATATATTCTATCTGGAGATCCAACATATATTACAAGCCATAATGATGCAAGAAATAAAATAAGGACTATTGAAAGAGACGAATTATTAGAAAAAATGGTTAAAAAATATATAGGATTAGAAAATTAATTATGAGAATGTTAGGAATAGATTATGGAGAGGCAAGAGTCGGAATAGCAATTACCGATGAACTAAATATAACAGTTCAAGGATTAGAAACAATTAAAAGAAATGGTTCGGATAAAGTCATACTTAAAAGATTGGACGAAATATTTGAAAAGTATGATGTTGGAACTATTGTTGTTGGAATGCCTTTAAATATGAATGGAACAATTTCTAAAAGAGCTGAGATAACAGAAGAGTTTATCCACAAATTGAAATGTAAATATAATAAAATAAAAATAGAGACTGTAGATGAGAGGTTAACAACAGTTGAAGCTCATAGAACAATGAATTTTTTGGATGTAAAAAAGAATAAAAAAAGGAATATAGTTGATACTATATCTGCGGTCTATATTTTAGAAACTTATTTAAATAAATTTAAAAATACTATTTCAAAAGATAGTTAAAAATGTTATTATAATTAAAAATTAATATATAATAAAATTGAAAGGAGAAAAATTATGGACGAAAATGAAGAATTAGAGAACATTGTAATTCTAAATGATGAAGATGGAAATGAGGTTAAGTTTGAATATTTAGATTCAATAGAATTAGATGATGAAGAATATATAGTTCTATTACCAGTAACAGAAGAAGGAGAAGAAGAAGAAGGAGAAGTTGTTATTTTAAGAGCAGAAGATACTGATTCTGATGATGCAGATGAAGTATCATATGTGGCAGTAGATGACGAAAATACATTAAATAAAGTATTTGAAATTTTTAAAGAAAAATTTAAAGATGATTTTGATTTTGTAGATTAGTAGAAAAATTAGAATAAAATAAGAAAATTAAGTAAGAAGGTGAAGGAAAGAATGAAACATTCTTACCTTTACCTTTTTTATAAAGGAGATGTGGAACAAATGAAAAACTTTTCAACATGGATATTAGTAATGTTTATGGTAATGTTTTGGATATTAAGAATAATTGTAGCTGTTTGCTACCAGATGCATTGGGATTTTTCAGGAATAGAACCACTTAATCAACAAATGGAAATAGTATTATTATTTGTTGTACTAGTATGTATTATATTAATTATTAAGAGAAAACTAATAGGTGGATTACTATATTTATTAGCATATGGTATATATTTTGGTGTAGATGTAGCAAATAATGTTCAAAATGTAATTAATGCTATAGAGAGTGCAGATATAAATTTATATATAAACCTATTTATGTCAATTATTGGAATTATATTACCAATTGCAGTAATGTTAGATTTACTTATGGATAGAAATAGAAAAAATCATCCAAAAGATAAGAAAACAGATTGGTTCTATACAAACGAGAAATTTGATAGACAATTAGATGAAAGAGCAGATAAGAATAATTATAGGACATTGTAAATTATTACAACTTAAAGATATATATAGTGTAAATAGATGATTCTGTTAATCATTTATTTACATTTTTTTCTTAAAATAAAATTATGTTATGATATATTTTGGTATGAGAATTTATTAATAATAGAAGGTGAATATAGGTGCAAGAATTTGTAACAAATTGGTTTCAATATAATTCAGTTGTAATATTAACATATTTCTTTTTGTGTTTAATAATAATGATTATTGATAAAATATTTAAAGGAAAATTTGTAGAAAAGTTTTTTTCTATATGTAAAAAAGATTCATGGTTAAATCTAATTACATATTTTAAAATGTTCTCACATTCATTAGGTCATGCAGATTGGAATCATCTATATAACAATTTCGTAAAAATATTATTAATAGGTCCAATGATAGAAGAAAAATACGGTTCAATAAATTTATTAATAATGATGTTAATTACCTCTTTATTAATAGGATTAATTTATAAAATATTTAATTTAGGAAGAGTAAAGGGAGCAAGTGGAGTATTATATATGCTAATTATATTGAGCTCCTTTGTTAATATGGAAGGAGGAAAAATTCCTATTACATTAGCTTTAATAATTATATTTTTTGTTGCAGATGATATAATAAAATTTATAAAAAGAGAAGATGATAATATATCTCATATAGGACACTTAATAGGAGCTATATGTGGAGTAGTGTTTGGTATATTAAGTATCAATGGAATAAATTTTAATATATAGATGAAAAATAGAGAGACTATAAGAAGTAGAATCAAGTTATAGCATAAAATAAAGTTTGTTTAAAATACTAAATTATGATATAATAGAGTTACTATTTTTTGAAAGGATTTAAACATAAAATGAATAATTAATTAGTTGAAAATTTAAAGGAATATTTTAATAATTATGAAGAATCAGTAAGAATGTTTGAAAGTGGGAACAAAGCAAGATCAACTTATCCAAGTTATAAGTTTTTTTATAAAATAAAGGAGATTATAAAAGAAATATCATATAAAAATGGCTTATATTTGGATATGAAACATAATAGTACAGAATTTACTACAATTTATTCAAATAAATATGAACCAACAATGGCAATTTATTATACCGATAATTCAAAAAAATGTAGTAAAGAAGACGGAATATATGTTTATATTATGTATCCAAATAAAGAATTAAAAAAAATCACTATATCTATTGAACTTGGATATAGTAAAAGATTTAAAAACAAAGATGATATGTATGAAAAATGTATAAGAAATATTGAAAATTTTTATGATAGTTTTATAGAAGATGATGAAATAATTGATGGTAAAAAAATTATTGCAGTTTGCTATATAGATACAAAAACTTTTATTTTGGAATCAGATAATTATTGGAAAAGAAAATTAGATGATATTTTGAAGCAAATAAATGAGACATATATAAAAGTTGAAAAGTATAATAAATAACTAAAAAAAATAAAGAAAGAAAATAATAAAAGAAAATAAAACAAGGTTAAATTATATAAATAAGATTTTGATTTATTATTACAAGAAGTAAAGAAACAGGAGAATAAAGAAAATGAATGAAAATAAAATGAATATTAACTGGTATCCAGGACATATGGCAAAAACAAGAAAACAAATAGCAGAAGATTTAAAGATAGTTGATATAGTAATAGAATTATTAGATGCAAGGATTCCAGTATCTAGCCAAAATCCAGATATAGCACAAATTATAAAAGGTAAGAAAAAAATAATTGTGTTGAATAAATGTGATTTGGCTGATGAAAAAGAAAGTAAAAAGTGGATATCATATTTTGAAAGTAAAAATATTCCAGCTGTATTAGTTGATTCAAATACGGGAAGAGGAATAGATAATGTTATTAGAAAAATAGAAAAAATAATGGATGAGGAAAAAGAGATACAAGCAAAGAAAGGTAGAGTTGGAAGAAAGATAAGAGCAATGATACTAGGGATTCCAAATGTAGGCAAATCATCTTTTATAAATAGAATATCTAAAAAGACAACAGCAGAAGTTGGAAATAAACCAGGAGTAACAAAGCAAAAACAATGGATTCGTATTAATGAAAAAGTAGAATTATTAGACACACCAGGTGTATTATGGCCTAAATTTGAAAGTGAAGAAGTAGCTTTGCACCTTGCATTTACTGGAACAATAAAAGAAGATGTGTTGGAAAAAACAGAAGTAGCATACAGTTTAGTAAAATTTTTATTAGAAAATGCAAGAGAAAATCTTTGCAATAGATATGGATTAAAAAGTGAATATATAGAAGAGATTTTAAATAGAGATAATCCAGAAAACTTTAATATTTACGAAATAATGTTAGAAATAGGTAAAAAAAGAGGATGCATGATATCAGGAGGAATCGTAGATGAAGAAAAGACGGCTAAAATAATATTAGATGAGTTTAAAAATGGTAAATTAGGAAGAATAACTTTAGAGTTTTCTAAATAGAAAAAATGATGTAAAAAAATTATAAGTAGAGGAGATATAATGGAAGAAATAATTGAAAGAAAAAAAGATAAACAAGATGTAAATATGATGTCACCACTTACTTGGGCATATATTGGTGATTGTGTTTATGAATTGTATATAAGACAAGAACTAATTAATAAAACAAATTTAAAACCACATAAATTACATATTGATGCAATTAAGTATGTAAAAGCAAGTAAGCAAGCTACGATTTTGCAAGAAATTATGCCAAAGTTAACAGAAGAAGAACAAGATATAGTAAGACGTGGAAGAAATGCAGAAAATCATCATCTACCTAAAAATGCAAGTGTAGAAGAGTATATGTATTCAACAGCTTTTGAATCTTTAATTGGATATTTATACTTAACTAAGCAAGATGAAAGATTAAAAGAAATTTTAAGATTAATTGAAGTAAAACCACTTGACTAACTTCAAAAAAAATGGTATAAATAAAAAGTGCTAAATATTTGGCCCCTTGGTCAAGCGGTTAAGACGCCACCCTCTCAAGGTGGAATCATGGGTTCGATTCCCGTAGGGGTCACCAATATAGAAAATATTATAATCATAAAGTAATTAGAAATTGAAAAGATAAGTAAATTAAAAGGGAGTAGCTTTAAATTACTAATCAACAGTCGCGATTTAAAAATCTGGTTAGTAAGCTAAATAAAATTTAGTTAGCAAGACTTTTAAGAGGAATAAAATCCTTTTAAAAGTCTTTTTTTCTTGAAAAAAGTTGTTAAAAACACTAAAAAGTGTAATAATAAAAAAGAAAAGGAAAAAGAAGGAGTGGTAAAAAATTGGAAGAAAGTAATTGGTTTAACAAAAGTAAAGAGAAAGTTGAAAAAGAATTACAAACAGATTTAAACAAAGGTCTTTCCGATGAAGAAGTAGGAAAAAGAAGAGAAAAATATGGCTTAAATGAATTAAAAGCTAAAAAGAAAAAATCTCTATTTCAGAAGTTCTTAGATCAATTTAAAGACTTTTCAATTATAATATTAATTATTGCAGCAATAGTATCAGGAGTAGTTGGAGTAGCAGAAGGTGAAGGAATAACAGATACAATAATTATTTTAATAGTAGTTGTTGTAAATGCTATAATAGGAGTTTCTCAAGAGGCAAAAGCAGAAAAATCATTAGAAGCTCTGCAGAAATTAACAGATCATGCATCAAAAGTTATTAGAAATGGAGAAGTAACAGTAGTACCTGCAAAAGAACTAGTTCCAGGTGATATTGTGGTACTAGATACAGGTGACTACATACCGGCAGATTTAAGAATAATAGAAGCAGTAAATTTAAAATCACAAGAATCATCTTTAACAGGTGAATCTGTTCCAGTAGAAAAAACGACTGAAAAAGTAGAAGAAGCAGAAGTTGGAATTGGTGATAGAGTAAATATGCTATTTTCTTCAAGTTTAGTAACATACGGTAGAGGAAAAGGAATAGTAGTTGAAACAGGTATGACAACAGAAGTAGGTAAAATTGCAGGAATGCTAGATAATACAGAAGAACAAATAACACCACTTCAAGAAAAATTAAATAAACTTGGAAAAACTTTAGGTATAGCAGCTTTAGCAATATGTGTTGTAATCTTTATTATAGGATTAATACAAGGAAAAGAGCCAATTCATATGTTTATGACAGCAGTATCTCTAGCAGTTGCAGCAATACCAGAAGGATTAGTTGCAGTATCTACAATAGTTTTAGCAATTGGTGTACAAAAAATGGTTAAGAAAAATGCTATTGTAAAAAGACTTCCAGCTGTTGAAACATTGGGAAGTGCAACAGTTATATGTTCAGATAAAACAGGAACATTAACTAAAAATCAAATGACAGTAGAAAGAATTTTTGTAAATGAGGAAACAAAAGATGTTGAAAGCTATAAAGATAGCAATGATTTAGATTTAGAAAAATTAGTATATGCAAATATGCTATGTAATGATACAAAAATATCAAGTGATGGAACATTAACAGGAGATCCAACAGAAACAGCATTAGTAGATATGGGCTTTAAACTAAACTTTGAACCAAGTATTTATGATGAAATGCCACGTATAGGAGAAGTACCTTTTGATTCAGATAGAAAATTAATGACAACTATAAATGAAGTAAACGGAAAATATATAGTTTATACAAAAGGTGGAGTAGATGAGCTTTTAGCTAGATGTAATAGTTATTTACTAAAAGGAGAAATAAAGAAAGATTTAGAAGCCTACGCAAAAGTTGTAAGAAAGCATAATGAAGAAATGGCAAAAGAAGCTTTAAGAGTATTATCTTGTGCATACAAAGAAATAGACCATAAACCAACAGATGAGGAAATGAAAAATATTGAAAATGATTTAATATTTGTTGGTATGGTAGGTATGATAGATCCACCAAGAGAAGAAGCAAAAAAAGCTGTTGAAAAATGTAAAACAGCAGGAATTAAAACTGTAATGATTACAGGAGACCATAAAATTACTGCAACAGCAATTGCTAAAAAGCTTGGAATATTAGAAAATGATGATGAAGCAATAACAGGAACTGAACTTGAAAAAATGTCTGATGAGGATTTAGAGAAAAATGTAAGAAAATATTCAGTTTACGCAAGAGTGTCACCAGAACATAAAGTAAGAATAGTTAAAGCTTGGCAAAAAAATGGTGAGATTGTTGCAATGACAGGTGATGGTGTAAATGATAGCCCAGCTCTAAAACAAGCAAACATAGGTTGTGCTATGGGTGTTGTAGGAACAGATGTTGCAAAAGAAGCAGCAGATGTAATTTTAACTGATGATAATTTTGCAACTATAGTATCAGCAGTAGAAGAAGGTAGACGTATATATGATAATATATTAAAAGTAATTCAATTCTTACTTTCAAGTAATGTTGGCGAAATAGTAGTATTATTTTTAGCAACACTATGTACACCACTATTTGCTTACTTATTTGGAATTACAGATATTGGACATTTAGAGATATTACTTCCAATTCATATATTATGGATTAACTTAGTAACAGACTCACTTCCAGCTTTAGCATTAGCTTTTGACCCAGCAAATAAAGATATTATGAACAGAAAGCCAACAAAACCGGGTAAAGGTGTATTTACAAAAGGAATGACTTGGAGAGTTATATACCAAGGTGTTATGATAGGTTTACTTACACTTGGAGCATTTATGATTGGTTTAGCTACAACAACAGAACCTATAGATGGCTTGAGCTTAGATGAATCTAAAATAGAAGTAGGTCAAACAATGGCATTTGTTACTTTAGCACTTTCAGAGCTTGTTCATGTATTTAATGTTAGAAATAACAAAGTATCTATATTTAAAACAGGAATTGCAGGCAACAAGAAATTAATACTTGCAGTTGTGGCTTCAGCAGCTTTAATGTTTATTATTTTAGGAATCCCATTCTTAAGAGAAGTGTTTAGTATACCACACTTACCAACACAAAATATCTTAGAGCTTGTTGGATTAATTATAGCTCCAATTATAATTGTAGAACTATTTAAGTTATTTAAAATTAATACAACAAAAGATGAATAAAAAATTTGCAAGAAGGAAAATATGTAAAGTTTTCTTAAGACTATTAACAAAGTATATTTAAATATTTTGTTGATAGTCTTTTTTATAAATATCTAGGTTGATATGTAAAAAAAATGTAAAAGAAAAGTAATATAAATGAAATAAAAAACAAAAAGAAAAGATGTATAATTAAAAGAGATACAACATAAAGGAATAAAAAATACAAATGAAAAAAGGAGGAAGTTTATAATATGAATAAAAAAGTAAAAAAAATAATAGCAACTATAATAATAATTCTTGTGATAGCGATGGTAGTTACAATAATGTTAAGATTTATGAACAGACAATCAACGGAAAATATAAATATAGTAGAAGAGCAAATAATGCCAGAAGAAGAGTTTGTAGATAAGTTAAAAGATGGAACAAGGATTAATTCAAGTGATAAATTACATGAAACGAAAATTTTTGGCGGATTAGAGATAAGTGATTTTCAATTAACAGAAAAAGATAATATGACTGTATTATTAGGAACGATAACAAATAATTCAAGTACAGCAAAAGGAGGATATGCAGTAGATATTACAGTAGTAGATAAGGATAGAAATGAGATGACAACAGTAGTAGCATATATAAAAGAATTACAACCAGGAGAAAGTACTGCATTAAATGTAAGTTCAACATTTGATTATGCAAATGCATATGACTTTACAATAACAAAAAGATAAAATAAGGGGGAAAAAAGATGAATAAAAGAAATAATGAAAAAGGAATAACGTTAATAGCGTTAGTTATAACGATTGTAGTTTTATTAATAATGGCTGGATTTTCAGTATCTGTAATGGTAGGAGATAATTCAGTAATAGACCAAGCAAA
>CALXAY010000016.1 GCA_944386415.1 uncultured Clostridia bacterium
ACCAAGGTAGAGTTTCAAAAGCATTTAAATATTCCCATACAAAGATAATTACTCCTGTTAAAACATATGACCCTGATAATGAATTTGATGAAGAATACTTTGAGTTTGGCTTGTTTATGTCTAGGAGAGAATACAAAACCATAAATAGGCGTTTACAAAGAGGTCGTGAACTTTCTGTTTCTGAAGGTAAATTTGTTGGAAATATTGCTCCTTTTGGTTATGATAGAGTAAAACTAAAAAATGCAAAAGGCTATACCTTATCTATAAACCAAGATGAAGCACCTATTGTTAAAGAAATTTTTAGATTGTATGCCTTTGAAAATACCTCTATAAATTCAGTTGCAAAACAATTAAATAAACTAAATTTAAAACCTAGAATTACAAGTGAATGGACTATTTCTTCTGTTAAAGATATTCTCTCTAACCCTACCTACATTGGTAAAATTGTATGGAATAGAAGGAAGCAAAAAAAGAAAACAAAAAATGGACATCTTATTATTAGTAGACCTCGTAATAAAGATTATCTAATTTATGACGGATTGCATGAGCCTATTATTGATAATAAAACTTGGGAATTAGTACAAGAAAAAAGAAAACAAAATGCTCCAAAAGTAAAACATAATAACACTATTCAAAATCCATTAGTTGGTTTAATATTTTGTGAAAAATGTGGTAAACCTATGCAAAGGAGACCTTATACCCAAGCTGACAAGCCCGCTACTCTTATGTGTTCTAATTCTAAATGTGATAATATAAGCTCTAAACTTTATATTGTAGAAGATAAAATCATTGACGCCTTAAAAATATGGATTAAAAATTATAAAGTACATTATTCAGAAAAAAATAGTCTAAACTCTAATAATAATAAAATAATAGAAAAGTCCATTAGCATAACTAAAAAAGAACTAGAAAAAGAAAACACTAAACTTAATAAAATCTATGAATTTTTAGAAAATGGTATATACAATAATGACGAATTTATAAACCGTTCTAAAGCAATAAAAGATAATATTCAATGTTTAGAAAGTAAGTTAAAAGAATACAATTCTATATTACAAAAAAATCTAGAAATACAAAATCAAAAAGAAATTATAATACCAAAGCTAGAAAATATTATAGATTTATATTATAATTTAAAAACAGCTGAAGACAAAAATATTGTATTAAAAAGTATAATTAGCAAAATTACTTATTTAAAAACAGAAAAGTCTATAAAAAAGGATTCCGACCCAACAAACTTTGAATTACATATTTATCCTAAAATAGCTAAATTATGAATGGAGGTGAAATAATAATGTTAATTACTAAAAAAGATATATTGAAAAATATACAAAATGGTCAATGGTTTCCAACAATTCCTGTATTTATTGATGATTATGGAAAACTTGGTAGAGAATTATTTGATGATGGATATTTACAATTTGATAATAGAATAAAATTAACATTAACTGGAATAGATTACCTAAATAATTTAAATAAATAACATTTTACAGTCAATAGCTAAGATTGTAATCCCTGTCTTTAGCTATTGACATCATAATGGTACACATTCTTCTGTTCCTATATCATTTAAAGTTGCTTTTGATTTTTGATCTGGCATGCCAAACCTTTGTGATAAATATCTTAAGGAAGCTGCAAGTTCACCATCAGGCCCTCCATATTGAGATATTATTACTTTAGCAAGTCTTGGATCTGTGCATTTTATATTAATTGGATATTGTAACATTTTATTATAAGTCCACATATTATTCTTCTCCTCCTTCCCAAGGCCATGGCTCTTCAAGCCATCTCCACTTATTACAAGGGTAAGTTATTGTTAGAGGTCCATAAACCTTTTGATACATATCTTTTAGCTTTTTTAATTCATTGCAATATTTTTTATGCAAACATAATGCTTTCATATCTTCTGGATGAGTATTTAAATATAAAGCAAGTTCATTAATTGCAAATTCATAGCATCTTATATTTTGTAATAGTTCTTCTTTTCTCTCACAATTAATTCTTCTTCCTTCGTCTTCATTATCTATATTATTACAAGAACAATTTCTGTTTTCATTTAACAACATTTATTACACCCCTTCCCAATAGTATTTGCTTTCCTTATATATTTAATTTCTTCCATAGATTGCCCTGGTACATATGGGCTGACTAATTCTGGGAAAATAGTTCCCATTTTTAAGCCTACACATGGTTTAAATGTTTTGTCCATATATTGATATGGAACATAACTTTGAGCTAAGCTAGGATTTTCTGGGAATATATTATATTCTTCATCAAATCCACATCCACATTCATCATCATAATTCTCATAAGAAGTAACATTATTACATTTACCTTCTAAAATATCATCTTGTAACTCACATGAATTATTTTGATAACTATTGTTCATACAGTAACATTTTCTATTTCTAAACATTTTTCCTCCTCCTTTTACTTTTATTATATGAATAAATTAAACAAATGCCACCAAAAAAGATGCAAATTCTACAAAATTTGCATCTTTTTTGTTTATTATATTTTTCCATTATTCCAAATAATTATCTATTTTTCTTATAAAAATAAAACTTTCTATGATATCTACTATTCCATAAATAAGAATTGCAATACCTATTGTTTGCAAAATTGCTCCTGTATTTACTAAGATATAAATACCAACAATTATAGTAACAATTGCAAGAAGTAACGTTAGAATCCATAATCTTGATTTATAATCTTTCCATATAATTGCTGTTTGTAAATTCATAATCCCACTATATATAATCCATATTGCAATTAATATCCTAAATGCTGATAAAATAATGTTAGAACAAAATATAATTACTATTCCAACTAAAATCATAACTGTCGCAATTGTGACTAGGTAATTATCTTGCTTTCCATTTGAATAATAATCTATTATTTTTAGTATTCCCATTACTACAAAAATTGCTCCTAACAATATTGATATAACTGAAACTATTTCTTCCGGTCTTGAAATTAACATTATTCCAAATATTATAAATATTAATGAAACAATAATGTCTGTCCATCCGGATTTCTTTAAAAACTTTTTCCACATAAATTTCTACCTTCTTTACTATATTAATTACATATATAATATACCAAATTAGTGTATTTTAAACAAGTATTTTCTTATTTTTTCATACCTGTTTTTATAATTTCTAATTCTTTTTCTAATATTTTACGTCCAATTTTTTTTGATATTCTTTCTGAAAAAACATCCATAGTAACAGTTCTTGTAATAACTGTTATTATTTTTATACAATAATACAAATCTTTTTCTGTATTTATTCTCAAATTATCTTTATTAATCAATTCTATTAATGATTTTTTATTCTTTAATATTTCTTTATCTTCAAAAATATTAATATTATTTTTTCTTAATTCTTCTAATATGTTTCTTGCAAGTCCTATATCAAAATTAAGTATAGCTTCATTAGTTCTATAATCATATATTTTAAGTGCAGTTTCAAACAAATCCCCATTTGTATTTTTTAGTTCTTCATATATCTTTTCATAATCCATTAGTATAAACTTTTCTATTATATATTTTACTGCATCTTTCTTGTCTTCAAAATATTGATAAAAACTTCCTCTTGGAATTTTAGCTTCATTTATTATATTAGTAATCGACGCTTGCTCAAATGTTCCTTTACTAAATTCATTAATTAATGCTTGTTCTATTCTTGCTTTCTTTTCTTCTTTTAAATTAAAGAAGGTTTTTGATGGCATATTAATCAACCCTCCTTATGACATCTCGTCATTTTATAAATTTTACAACACAATTAATTATATGTCAAGAAAAATAACACTTGCATATTACAAGTGTTATTTTATCATTACGCATTTTCAGTTTCTTTTTTAGCTACTATTTCTTTTCCATCATAATATCCACAGTTTTTACAAATTCTATGTGGCATTATTGGTTCATGACAATGTGGACATGTAGATAATGTTGGTTGTTCTTTTTTCCATGTTGATCTTTTTTTGTGTGTTCTTGCTTTTGACCATCTTCTTTTTGGTTGTGCCATTTTTCGTTCCCTCCTTGCTTAAGATATATGTATATCTATTTCTATTTTATCAAATTTTGGCAATTTCTGACTTTTTATTAGTCACTATAAGATTATACAAGTATTTTTCTTTTTTGTCAATAGTTATCTTGGGTTTTATTCACAATATTTTTTATAAAGTTTCTTAAGATTAGTTTTATTCAATGTTTTATTTAGACCATTTTCTATAATTTCAGAAAATACCTCTGTTATAAATTCTTTAGTTTTTTCATTTATTTGTAAAATTTCCTTTTCTCTATTCCAATAATTTAATTCATATTCATAAGTAAAATCCTTTTTCTTATACGCCATACCTGCAGCTATCTTATCACATATCATTTCAACTACATATTTATATGGTATTACAGGTGTTTTATCTGGTGTGTTATCATCTACCCAATATTCACTATGATGTTTATTCCTTCCTTTATGATGAAGCCAAGCAATAGAATAGCCTTTATCTTTTTTTGCTTCTGTAATTGGCGAATGAGTACCTGTATAATATTTTATACTTTCGAAAAATTCAGTTGGAGAATATTTAGATAAATCATGAACAAATCCACGCCATGGCTCCCCTGCTTTTAAACATAATTTAAATACTAACCATCTATGATAAGTAATAAGTTTTAAATGTAAAAATATATTTTTTAGATACATAACTTTCTTCCTTTCTATTTGCTAGTTTACTATAAGTTTTTTTAAAAATCAATAAATTTTATTTAAGTTTCTGCATAGAATATATAAGTGGAGGTATAAATTATATGTGTGGATTTGTTGGTTTTGTTAATTTTAAAAAAGATATTTCAAAAGATAACAAAATTTTAGAAAACATGAATAAAACTTTATTTAAAAGAGGTCCAGATGAAGAAGGGTACTATATAGATAAGTCAGTAGCACTTGCTCATAAAAGATTAATTGTAATTGATCCAGAAGGTCGGAAAACAACCTATGCTAGAAAAATATTCTTTTGGTACATATGTTATTGTCTATAATGGTCAAATATATAACACAGAAGAATTAAAAGAAAATTTACTAGAACATGATTTTACCATTAATACTCATTCAGATACTGAAATATTATTAAAATCCTATATTTATTATGGTAAAAATGTTGTAAACTACTTAAATGGTATATTTGCCTTTGCTATCTGGGATACTTCAAAAAATGAACTATTTTTAGCAAGAGACCATTTTGGAGTAAAACCTTTATTTTATTCACTTTTAGATGATACTCTAATTTTTGGTTCTGAAATAAAATCATTATTTAAATATCCAGGCGTAGAAAAAATTGTAGATAAAGAAGGTATTTCAGAATTATTTGGTATTGGACCTGCTCATACTCCTGGAACTACTGTTTTTAAAAATATTTTTGAACTAAAACCTGCTCATTTAGCCGTGTTTAACACTTCAGGGTTCCATATCAAGCGTTATTGGAAATTACATTCTAAAGAACATACAGATAGTTTGGGAAAAACTTGTGAACATTTAAAATATTTGTTAAATGATTCTATCACAAGGCAATTAGTTTCTGATATGCCACTTTGTACATTTTTATCAGGGGGATTAGACTCAAGTATTATAACAAAATTTGCAGCTGATTATTATAAATCTCAAGGATTACCACCTTTAGACACTTATTCAATAGATTATGTAGATAATGATAAAAACTTCGTTAAAAGTGATTTTCAGCCAAATTCTGATACTTTCTATGTAGACTTCATAAGTAAAAGACTTCGGAACTAATCATCATAAAATTGTAATAGATACCCCTGAACTTGCTGATAGCCTAGAATACGCTATGATAGCTCGTGATATGCCTGGAATGGCAGATATAGATTCTTCTTTATTACTATTTTGTAAATATGTAAAAAAAGATATGACTGTTAGCTTAACTCGGTGAATGTGCTGATGAGATATTTGGCGGATATCCTTGGTTTTTCCGAAAAGATGCTCTAAAAAGTAATACATTCCCATGGTCAATATCAATTAAAGAAAGACAACATTTATTAAATCCTTCTATTGGAGAAAAAATAGATTTAAAAGAGTATATAGATTATCATTATAATGAAAGTTTATCTGAAGTAGAAATATTAGATACTGACTCAAAAGAAACTGCTGAGAAGAGAAAAATATCTCATTTAACTTTGAATTGGTTTATGCAAACACTTCTTGACCGTTCTGATAGAATGGCTATGTATAATGGTTTTGAGCTTAGAGTTCCTTTTTGTGATTATAGACTTGCTGAATATGTATGGAATATTCCTTGGGAATGGAAAGCTTTAAAAGGAAGAGAAAAAGGTCTTCTTCGTTATATTTGCAAAGACTTCCTTCCTTCTGAAATAGTTGATAGAAAAAAATCTCCATATCCAAAAACTCATAACCCGACATATTTAGCAAAAGTTAAAAGTATTCTTTCTAAAATCATGGAAAATAAAAATGCTCCTATTAACAATTTACTAAACCGAGAATATATCTTACAAATACTAGAAACTGATGGTAAAGCATTTACTAGACCTTGGTTTGGTCAATTAATGATAGGTCCTCAGCTTATGGCATACTTAATTCAAGTAAATCAATGGCTTGAGAGATATCAGCCTAAAATTGAAATATAATTTTTAATATAAGGTCGCAAATTGCGACCTCTTCTTTTGATTTTACTGATTCTTTTCTTTTTTTATTTACCATTTAATTTATCATACATCAAATAAGAATAACCTTTTAAATTTCTTCTAGTTATATCTAAGTTTAATTCTTTTATAAAATTTAATAGTAATTGGTTGGCTTCGTTTATTGGAATATTTTTATCATAAACTTCTATTTCTATAAAATAACCTAAATCTTTTACCTTATCTAGCGAAATTTCAAACAAATTTTTATATATAAAACTATCTCTATTCTTTATTAAATCGCATACCTTATTTATTCTTACACCTTTTAATATATTAATAGTAGCCTCTAAATCAGAAACTTCTGTTTCATATTCTACAATATGTATATCCTGTTCATTATTACCCATATATATTTTCTTATAGCATAATATATATTTGTCCTTTTGTATTCTAATTCTAATACATTCATCATCTATATCCCCGCCAAAAAATGTAGGATTTCTTGGTGAAAAATATATATCATGCTGTTTTTTATTTGTATGTTTATTGTTTTCTTTTAAAAAATAATTAAATAAACTGTTGTACTGTTTTTGTTCTATCTCTAACTTTATTTCTATTTCTATACTATCACTATTTTTCTTTTTTACTAGTCTTTCTCCATTTAAAAGCTCATTAATTGTAACTCCTAAAATTTTTGATATTTCTGTAAATAGAGATAAATCTGGCATATATTTTCCTGTCTCCCACCTAGACACAGTTTTGCTTGTAACACCTATCTTTTCTGCTAATTCAGATTGCTTCATATTTTTTTCTCTTCTTATTTCTCCTATAAACTTTCCGATATTAGATTGATTCATATCTTTCTCCTTTTCTTTTTTATATATTATATCAATCTTATCAAACACTGTAAACCCCACAAATAGCGATTTTGACAGTTATTTTTATATATCACTTTTTCTTTTGGTAATTTATTACTATAAGCTATTTTCTTACTTTCTAACTTAACTCTTTTTTCAAATTCCATAAATATTCCTCCTTTTTAATATATTTATAATTTTCTATTTACTTACACGTTGTCTTTAGTTCTCCTATATAATTAGCATCTAACATTTTAGAAATAGCAAAGCATTTCTTACCTAAATCTTTTAAAGAGGCTCCGTATGTGGTATAACTCTTTATCATCTATTACTATAAATCTATCATGAAATTTATTTGTATTTACTATTTTAATGCTAGGATATTGCTTATTAAATTTATTAATATCTAATTTTGTAATTTTACATTTTGGTGAAGTTAGAATTATTACTTCTACATTTTTATTTTTCTTTGATAACATTTGTAATATACTATCATCTATATAATTATCTATAATAAGTATTTTTGATTTTGCTTTTTTTATAATGTCTACTATTAAACTATAAGCATCATAGATTTGTCCGTCAAAAAATATTTTTTGTTTAAATTCCTCCTTTTTATTTTTTTGTAATTCATCAAAAACTTTTTCAAATTGTTTTTCATGTTTTGATAATACTTTACCTTGCTCCAATAAAGTATATTCTACATTTGTCAACCTTTGAAAAACTTGTCCATTATTTAACAAAAACCTTCTCATAGAAACAAAAGCATTTATTATATTTATACTTACTTTGTACAGCTATATCATTTTTTAATAAGCCTGAAAGCATTGCTATTCCTTGTTCCGTAATACATAAGGTAAGTATTTTTTATTTCTAAATTTATTTGTTTCTATATTTTTTGAGGCGGTCACAATTTGTGACCACATATTTTCTTTTTCTTCTTCAGTTAATCTAAAACAAAATTCTTCTGGAAATCTCTCTAAATTTCTTTTTACTGCTTGGTTTATCTTTTTTGTTTCATAATGATATAACATAGCCACGTCACTATCTAACATTACTTGTTTCCCTCTTATATTGTAAATTAGATTTTCAATTTCTTCTACACTATAATCTACTAAATTTATTTCTTCACTTGCATTAGTAATAGTACTCTTTTCACTCATATTATCACATCCTATTTGTATTGTACATGTATTATGGAACATTTGTTTTGTATTATCAATAACTTTATAAAGTTTTACTAAAATGTTTTATTTATATATAGTTACATTATTTTTTATTAGATTTTTCTTTTTTCAAACTATATTTATCTTTATTTTTCTATATTCAAACAGTATAAAAGAAGCGGTTTTCCGCTTCCTATATTTTCTATTTTATAATAATTTTAATTTATTATATTCTCATTAGCTTTTTTATCAAAAATATCTTCACCACCTATAACTTCACCAGTAGTTACATCCACATAATAGGTCCTTGTAAGTCCCAATGGTCTATTTTCATAAGAAATAGTTACTTTGTATGCTTTTCTTACTCTACCATTCATTTTATATTCATAATAATGATATGTAGTACCATCTTCTAAAGTTACTACTTTATTACCATTTTCCAATCCGTTCTCTTTTAAATACACTTCAGGATTTACTCTTACTATTTCAAGTTTAGCGTCTACTCCTTTTTGTATATAATTTTCACTATTTATTATTTTATCTTTTTGTTTAGCTATTTCTACTGCTTCTTCCATAGTTATTTTAATCTCATTATTATCAAAAGGTTCATCATTAATAGAAATAGATGTTACTTTATTTATTTTAGGAATAATTGTCATACTAATTGATTGATATTCATTAAATACACCATCATATTCTTTAGAAAACCATATATACCAAAGATAGGATTTATTTTCATCAATTCCATTGTTAGAACTTACATATGAAATTTTATATTCATTTTCATCATAACCATATTCTTTTAATTTAAGTTTTGCTTGTTTTATCATATCATCTCTATTTGATGTACATTTTTCTACTTCTTCCAAACTTAAACCATCATCAACTTGAAAGCAATTTAATTTTCCTGTTCTTGCATTTAGAAAAAAGTCATCATGTTCATTTGCTGTAATTACATATGTGATTTCATCATAATTGGGATTTTTTTGTAACTCTACATTTTTTATTTTGTTTACATCTAAATCTATTTTGTATCTTTTTAATTGTTCTACAGCTTTATTAACTGCTTCTTCTTTACTAATTATTTTTGATAAATCCTTTTCATCTACTTTTAATTCATTAATATAATTATCTATTTTTTCAGGCTCTTTAAAGATTTTTTCATAAATAACGCTTCCTGCATATGTAACACTTGCAGTTAAACCAATTATAATTGCAAATGTTGCAACCATCTTCAAAATCTTTTTCTTATTCATAGGCTTTTCCTCCTTTTCAAAGTTGGATATAGCTATTTTCATTTTTAATTTGCTTTGTATTTTTTTATTCAATTCTTCATCATTCATATCTATACCCTCCTTTTTCTAATTCCTTTTTTATTGTTTTTCTTATTCTATGAAGTCTTGTCTTTACTTTAGATTCAGTAACATTTAAAATTTTAGATATTTCTTTTATTCTTCTTTGTTCATAATAAAAATAAATAAATATTTCTTTACTTTCACTATCCATATTATCTACTATATTTTCTATAAACTTTATTTTATCTTGTTCTTCTAATAATCTTTCTACATCATCTTTTGTTCCTAAAATATCCTTAAAATCTTCCAAATTAACTCTACTATATTTAGTCTTATTTTTTCTTAATTTATTAAATAAGATATTTTTTGAAACACCTATTAAATAATTACTTATCTTATCATCTAAATCCATTTTTTTATAGTTCTTCCAAAGAACAAAGAAAGTATCTGAAATTATTTCTTCTATATCTTCTATTTTTAAATTATAACTATGATTTTTTATATTTTTATATAAAAATGCACTATAATCATTAATTATTTTCTCAATATTAAGTTCTTCTTTTTCTATATAATCTTTTAGCTTTTTCAATTTATATATAAATCTCCTTCTAGTTTTAAGATATCTTATATACTTATAATACCATTATTTTAAAAAAAGTTACAAAAAATAAGAAACTAGGAAAATCCTAATTTCTTACTGCATCTTTTCTTTTATTTTTACTAATGTATTTAAAGCATCAATCGGTGTTAACTCGTTTAAATTAATTTTATCTATTTCATGTGCTATTTCTGCTAATTTATAATTATACATATCAAATTGACCTTCTACTTGTTTTTTATCTTTCTTTTCTTCCTTCTTTCCTGTTAATACATTTTTTCTTTCAATTGATTGTAAAATTTTATTTGCTCTTGCTGTTACCTCTTTTGGAACTCCAGCAAGTTTTGCAACATGTATTCCATAACTTTCATCAGTACCACCACGTATTATTTTTCTTAAAAAAATTATATCTTCTCCTTTTTCTTTTACTGCTATTGAATAATTTTTTACGCCTTCTATTTTTTCTTCTAATGCTGTTAGTTCGTGATAGTGTGTTGCAAATAATGTTTTTGCTCCACATTTTTCTTTATCTGCAATATATTCTGCAACTGCCCATGCAATAGATAAACCATCATATGTAGAAGTTCCTCTTCCTATTTCATCTAGTATTACTAAACTATTTGGTGTTGCTTCTTTTAAAATGCTAGCCACTTCCATCATTTCAACCATAAATGTACTTTGTCCCATGCTTAAATCATCTGATGCTCCAACTCTTGTAAATATTTTATCTACTACTCCAATAGTTGCTTGCTCTGCTGGTACAAAACTTCCTACTTGTGCCATTAAAGTAATTAATGCAACTTGTCTCATATATGTAGATTTACCTGCCATATTAGGTCCTGTAATTATTGCTAACCTATTTTCATCTTTATCAAGATGTGTATCATTTTCAACAAAGGAACCTGTTCCAAGTATTTTTTCTATTACTGGGTGACGTCCATTTTTAATATCTATAATTCCAAAATTATTTACATCTGGCTTACAGTAGTTCATATCTTCTGCAACTTCTGCGAACGATGCTAAAACATCTAATGTTGAAACTACTTCACTTGTAGTTTGAAGTCTTACTACATTTTTTGCTATTTCTTGTCTTATTTTTGTAAAAGCTTCATATTCAAGGTTTACAACTTTTTCTTCAGCACCTAGAATTTGATTTTCTAGATTCTTTAATTCTTCAGTTATATATCTTTCTGCACCTGTTAGTGTTTGTTTTCTTATATACCTTTCTGGTACTAAATTTAAGTTTGATTTAGTTACTTCTAAGTAGTATCCAAATACTTTATTAAACCCTACTTTTAAATTTTTAATTCCTGTTTTTTCTTTTTCATCTGCTTCTAGTTTAATTAACCAATTTTTCCCTTCAGTTTGAGCTGTTTTTAATTTATCTATTTCTGTGTCATATCCTAACTTAATAATTCCTCCATCTGTTATAGTCATTGGTGGATCATCTACTATTGCTTTTTCAATTAAACTATATATATCTTGAAGTTCGTCCAAATTTTCATATAGTTCTTTTAATAAATCAGATTTACAATTAGCTAAAATCTTTTTAACTTCAGGTAATTTAAATAAAGAATTTTTAAGTGTTATCATATCACGGGCATTAGCATTTCCATATGCCATTTTACCTGTTAATCTTTCAATATCATAAACCTTTTTTAAATTTTCTATTACATCTCCTCTTAAAATAATATCATTTTTTAACTCTTCTACTGCATCTAGTCTTTTATTTATTTCCTTAACATCAACTAAAGGGTCACTTAGCCACCTTCTAAGTAATCTTCCTCCCATAGATGTTGAAGTCTTATCTAGCACCCAAAGAAGAGTTCCTTTTTTAGACTTATCTCTCATTTTTTCAGTGATTTCTAAGTTTCTTCTTGCATTTATATCTAATGCCATATATTTAGATATTTGATATACTGTTATCTTATTTATATGGTCTAAAGAAGTTTTTTGTGTTTCTTCTATATATTCTATTAAAGCATTAATTGAACTTACTGCTAATTTTTTTTCAAAGATATCTTCCTTTTTTCTTCCATTATTATCTACGATATTAAATCTTAAATCTATGTTATTTAGTTCTGATGTAAAAAACTTGTCATTAAATTTAGTAACATAAATATTTTCAAATCTTTCTTTTATCTTGTCCATTTCTTCTTTGCAATCTGACATCATAGAATTAACAACAAGCTCTGATGGAGTATATCTTGCAATTTCATCAAGTAACATTGGAAAATTATAATTATCTTTTATTTCGGCTGAATAAAATTCTCCTGTTGATATGTCACATATACTTATTCCATAGTATATACCTGTTTTATATATAGACATTATATAATTATTTTTTCTTTCTTCTAGCATATTACTATCTACTAATGTTCCTGGCGTTACTACTCTTATTACTCCTCTTTTTACTATTCCTTTTGCTTTTTTAGGGTCTTCTAATTGTTCACAAATAGCTACTTTATATCCTTTTGCAATTAATCTTGATATGTATATTTCTGCTGCGTGATGAGGAACTCCGCACATTGGTGCTCTTTCTTCTTGTCCACAATCTTTTCCTGTTAATGTAAGTTCTAGTTCTCTTGATGCTGTTATTGCATCATCAAAGAACATTTCATAAAAATCTCCTAAACGATAAAATAGTATACAATCTTGATATTCTTTCTTTGTTTCTAAGTATCTTTGCATCATAGGTGAATATTCTGCCATTTTCTTATTTATCTTCCTTTCCTTCTTCATTTCTTTGTTTTTCTAATTCTTCATATTCTGCTACTCTTATTCTCATTCTTCTTAGGGAACTAATGCTAATTCCTAAACTATCTGCTTTATCTTTATTATTACCTTTGATACTATCAGCCTTTTCTAGCATTCTCTTTTGTCTCAAATATTCTCTTTTTTCTTTTGATATACTATCATCAATAATAACTTTACCTTCATCATATTCATTTAACTGATTTTCTATTAAATATAATTCAAACTCTGTAAAACTTTTCTTCTTCATTTTTCTTTCTGAATGTTCTTTACATATTCTATATAGAGATTCGTAATATTTATCATCTTTTAATTTATCTAGCTCTCTACTTACAGTTCTTGGTGGTATACCATATCTTCTTGCAATTTCACTTTGGCTTACATCTTCTTTTATCATTTCAATAAATAGAGCATTAAAATTTATGAAAGAATAATCAGGACTAGATTTTTGTTTATATTCTATATATCTTCTTTTAATTTCTTCATCTTGAGAATTGTTTACAAATTCTATAATTTTTTCTCTTAATGTTTGATAATATATTCCTAGTTCTGAAGCCAATTCCATTAATCCTTTTGTTCTATTTACTAATTGAAAAAAAGCTTCTCTAATTTTTTCTTTAGGTATTTCTACTTTTGATGATTCTTTATTATTAATAAGTCTTTGTTCAAATTCTTTTCTTCTTTCTGAACCTTCTGGTAAATTGTCTCTACATATTCTAACAAATGTATCTCTATTTATATGATAATCTTCTTCTATTTTTCTAGCACTTTTTCCATTTAAAAATTCTTCAAAAGCTTTTATAAAAATTTCTCTATCCATTTAATTCTCCTCTTAAGTACCACATATGTTCTGATACTATTTTTAACATTACCATTTTTCCAATCAAATTTTTATCCCCTTCAAATATAACAACTTTATTACTATCTGTTCTTCCTGTAAGCATTGAAATATTATTTTTACTTTCTCCTTCTACCAATACTTTTTGAATTGTTCCTACATATTTTTTATTTTTTTCTTCTATTTCACTTTCAACTAATTCTTTTAGTTTGTCAAATCTCTTATGTTTTATTTCTTCTGGCACTTGGTTTTCCATTTTGTCTCCTGGTGTTCCTACTCTTCTTGAATATATAAACATATATACTTGTTCAAATTTTACTTTTCTTACAACATCTAAAGTGTCTTCAAATTCCTCATCAGTCTCACCTGGAAATCCCACTATTATATCTGTTGATAAAGTCACGTTTGGAATTTTTGCTTTCATTTTATCTACCAAATCTAGATATTGTTCTTTTGAATATTTTCTATTCATTTCTTTTAATACTTTGGTATTTCCTGATTGAAGCGGTAAATGTATTAATTTACAAACCTTTTCACAATCAGAAATTGCTTCTATTACATCATCTGTAAAATCTTTTGGATGTGGTGATACAAAACGTATTCTCTCTATTCCATCTATTTTATTTATTGCTCTTAAAAGCGTTGCAAACGAATTTACTCCTTCATACTCGGAAAAATAGATATTTTTTTCTTTTTCTACTTTTAAATATGAATTTACATTTTGCCCAAGAAGTGTTATTTCTTTATACCCTTCTTTTGCTAAATGTTTTACTTCTTCAATTATACTTCTAGGACTTCTACTTCTTTCTCTTCCACGTACATATGGAACAATGCAATATGTACAAAAATTATTGCAACCATTCATTATTGTTACAGATGCTTTTATTTTACTATCTCTTTTAATAGGTAATCCTTCATAAATTTCTCCATCTACATCTATTATATCTTCTATTTTTCTTTTTTCTTCAGTCGCTCTATATAAATCTTCTGGGAATTTGTATAATGTATGTGTTCCAAATAATATATCTACAAATGGATAACTTTCCTTTATTTTATCTGTTATATGTTTTTCTTGCATCATACAACCACCAATTGCAATTATAAGTCCTTTTTCTTCTTTTAATCTCTTTAGTTCTCCTAATTTTCCAAATAACTTATCTTCTGCATTCTCTCTTACGCAACATGTATTAAATAGAGCTATATCTGCTTCTTTTACACTATCAGTTTTACTATACCCTATTTTTTCAATCATTCCACATAATTTTTCACTATCATTCTCATTTAGTTGGCAACCCATTGTTAATATATTATATTTAAGATTTTTTCCTTCATTTCTTTTTCTTAACTTTTCTATATATTCTTCTTGCACTTTTACTTCGTTTGTTGTATCCATTTTATACCTCCTGCTCTCGATATTTTATTATATTTTTTTAAATTTTGCAAGTAAAAACAAAAAGGAGTAGAAATAAACTTTCTACCCCAAAAATCACTATCTTTTTTATTACTCAAGACCATATTTCTTTTTAAATCTATCTGCTCTACCACCGACTGTATCTTGTCTTAAGTTTCCTGTCCAGAATGGATGACATTTTGAACATACGTCTACTTTTAAATCTTTTTTAGTTGAACCAACTTCTAAAACATTACCACAAGCACATGTAATAGTTGTTTGATTGTATTCTGGTTGTATATCTTTTTTCATCTATGTTCACCTCTTTCTTAGAATTAATAACATGACTGTTTTTAATCATAACACATTTTTTATTTTTTTTCAAGTAATTTTTACTAATTTATCTGATTTTCTTCATTTACTTCATTTTCTTGTTGTTGCTCATACATATATTCTGCTGAATATAACATTTCTTTGTTTAGTGATAATTTATGCACAAGTTTACTCATTATATTAAAAACACAAGCTATTATTAATATTAACATTCCTATTTTTTTCCAATATTTTGCAAGCATAATTTATCTCCTTAAAATTTAATACATATTAATTATACTTGTATTTTCCTAAAAAGTCAATTGTTTTACTAAAAAAATCCTTTAAACAAGTAGTATTCAAATAGTTATTTAAAATGCTTTAAAAACATTAAATATTTTTCTAATTATTATTGTGATAAATTATTTTACAAATAGAAAACCGCCAAAATTTGGCGGTAAAAGAAGTAAACTTCTTTTTTAATTTTCGTTCATTTTTACAATTGCTGCAAGCTTTTTTTGCTTATCCTGTTCTTCGAGTTCTTTATAGACACTCATAAAATCATCAAGTGTCATATCTGTCCTACGAATGCGATTATAAATCTCACCATATATAGGAACACTCAAAAGATCATCTCTGAGTCTTGGATACATACAATGAATAAGCTGTGGTGTAACTTTTTGCCATTCTTTTTCATCTCCAATAGTAAGCAATCCTCTTACCATTGTTGCTGAAATAGGAAGTGTCTCTCTTGCGATTATAAATTCGTTGACACCCACCAAATCCTCAGGAGCAAACCACTTGCTTCTATTATCATCATTACCATAAATCATAAGATTTGCAAACTTATGCTTATGATATTCGACTTGTGACCTTACATATTTCCCCCAATCTGGAGTAATATCACATTCATTTGTAAGATCATTAAGTCCACGAACCGTGAGTTCCTCGTCAGAATAACCAGGATATGTTTCCCTGATTACTTCAATTCTTGTCTCAACTCTAAAAGGATTTCTCAGTGTTCCAGATTCTTGTGCAGATCCTACAAGCACAAGCGTCCTTTTGCAAAGCATCAATGATGCTTCAAACAAAGAAACATGCCCTAAATGTTCGTGTCCAAATCGTCCAACAACTACCCCGAGATCAAAACACTTTTTTTGTTGCATGTTTGCCTCCTTACAGCATAAAAATGAGTATAAAACAACACATTCAAATTCTATCATCCTTCCTTAATTATGTCAAATATTTTTAATCAATTACCAAATTATTCCAATTTAATCAATATTTATAAATATTATAATTGAATTTTTTGGTTTAATAAAATACTTGATTTTGGTTAAAATAAAAATGGTGATAATAATGAAAAATAAAATATGGATTTTATTAATAATCTTACTAGCAATTTTATTAGGTACTGGTATATATTTTTATACAAACACGATACAAAATAGCAATAACTCAAATTATGAAACAAAAAAAACTTCCACTTCTAATAATACTCAAACTAATAATACGTCTCGAAAAGAAGATAATTCTACAGAAAATGCTTCCTCAAACCAAGAAAAACAAAAAGAACCTCAATATAAAGAAGAACAACTCGCAACATTTTCTACAAAAATATATTCTAAAGATTCTTCAAGACAAAATAATATCAAAATTACTTGCAACACATTAAATAACACAACTGTTAAAACAGGCGCAACCTTCTCTTTTTGTAGTACAGTAGGAAAAGCAACTTCAGACAAAGGATATAAAGAAGCGGATGTTTATGATCATAACGGCAATAAAACTAAAGGACTTGGTGGTGGAAATTGTCAAGTAAGTAGCACTCTTTACAATGCAGTTCTTTTAGTTTCTTCTTTAACTGTTACAGAAAGACATGAACATAGTAATGATGTTCCTTATGTTAAAGATGGAAAAGATGCTGCTGTCGCTTATGGTAGTTATGATTTTAAATTTGTTAATAATTCAAGTAATGACATAAAAATAAAAGCTTCTACCGATGGTTCAAATGTCACAATAACTATTAACTCTATAAAGCCTATATAATCTATTCCCTCTTTTTGAATATTTAAAATATTTTTTGCATATATTTTAATATCAATTGGAGGGATTTTTATGCGAACTTTTAAATTAATTATCGGTCTTTTACTTATTTTTATTTTTTGTTTCTCTTTTTTAATAATACCTTGTTTTGCAAATGAGTTTAGCTATATTTGGACAGATGCTACTGAAACTTCTGCAAACACTATTACTGATAATAGCATCACTATTAATGAATCTACAGAAACAGTATCTAATATAATAGATGATAATTTCTTAGAATTGGATTGTGGTTCTGCAATTTTAATTGAAGAAAATTCGGGGCAAGTTTTATATTCATATAATATTCATGAACAATTACGTCCTGCATCTGTTACTAAAATTATGAGTATACTTCTTATTATGGAAAGCTTAGATAGTGGAAAAATCAATTTAACAGACGAAGTTCCTTGTAGTGAAACTGCTGCTTCAATGGGTGGATCACAAATATGGCTTGATCCTAGAGAGACTTTAACAGTAGATGAGATGTTAAAAGCAATTTGTGTTAATTCTGCAAACGACCGGAGTAGTAGCTATGGCGGAATATATTGCAGGAAGTGAGGAAGCTTTTGTTCAAATGATGAATGATAAAGCAAAAGAACTCGGAATGAATGATACAACTTTTAAAAACTGTCATGGACTAGACGAAGATGGCCATATTACTTCTGCTTATGATATTTCGTTAATGTCAAGAGAGCTATTAAGAAATCATAAAACTGTTACAAAATATACAACTATTTGGATGGATACTTTAAGAGATGGTAAATCACAATTATCAAATACAAATAAACTTATTAAAAATTACAAAGGTGCAACTGGCTTGAAAACTGGTTCTACTTCTCTTGCCTTATATAATTTATCTGCAAGTGCTACTCGTGATAATTTATCATTAATTGCTGTAATTATGAAAGCTCCTTCTAGTAAAAAAAGATTTGAAGATGCGACTAAACTTTTAGATTATGGCTTTAATACTTTTTCATATAAAGAATTTTGTAAAAAAGATGATGTAATAAAGACCGTATCTGTAAATAAAGGAACTAAAAATGGAGTCGAAGCAGTTTTAAATGAAAATAGTGGTACATTACTTGAAAAAGGCTCTGACAAAAATATAGAACAAACTCTCACTTTACCTGAGCACATGTCAGCACCTATTTATAAAGGTCAAAAGCTTGGAGAAATTTCTTTTACTCTAGATGGTGATGTTTTATCTACTGTTGATATTGTCGCAAAAGATAATGTAGAAAAAATAGGATTATTTTCTATCATAAAAAAAGTCTATTATTCTTGGGTTGATTTATTAAGAACTTAAATTGAGACAAATTAGGGACGGGGGATTTTTGTCTCAAAATACAAAATGAGACAAAAATCCCCCCCTCCTTAAAATTCTCACTCGTCTTCTAATGTTTCATCATATTCAAATTCATAATCAATGTCATCTTCTATTTTGTTATTCTCTTCTTTATTTTTGTTTATTTTTTTTGAATTTTCTTCTATTTTTCTTTCTATTTCCTTTTTATCATCTTGCATTTTTTTCATGCTTTTGTCATGTTTCTTTTGCATATCTTTTAGAATCTCCTTGGTTTGTTCTTTTTTGTTTTGAATACATCTATTCATAATATTATTTGTTTTTTCAAGTAAATCTGGAACATAATCTAATAATTTGTCCAATGATGAAGTATGTGTAACAGGCATAAGTTTCACATTATTAGGCTGTATCACTAAAAATGCTATAGGATTTATTGTAACACCTGCCCCTGAACCACCTCCAAATGGTAATCTATATTGTATTTCTTCTTCTTTTTCTTTTTTACTATACTCATTGATAGTTTCTCCTCTAAATTCGCTCCCCCCTGCTGCAAATCCAAATGAAACTTTTGATATTGGAATAATTACAATATTATTAGAGGTCTCAATAGGTTCACCTATAATAGTATTTACATCTATCATATCTTGAATACTATTCATAGCTGTAAGCATAAGACCTTCTATTGGATGTTCGCTCATTTTTATCCTCTCCTTTTTTCTTATTTAAGATATATATTATATTTATAATATGTATCATTTTTATTTCAAATATACCTGAAAATTCTATATTTACTAAGTTTTGATTATAAAACAATGGTTTTACTTTAAAGTTTTGATCTTTATATTCCTTTATTTTCAATCTTATAATAAAAGATATTACTGTACTAATTATAGGAACTAAAATAGCAGTTAAACTTGCATTTTCTGTGCTAAATTCTATTTTAAAATTAAATTTTTTTATCTCCACCTTATTTTTCTTTATTATTTTAGGTAAATTTTCTGGGTTCAAGTCTCTTTCAATTTCTTTTATTCCTGTATTTTTAAATACTCCTTTGTTTTTTAATTTGACCATTCTTTCTTTTGTCAAATTAATTTTTATCATTGGTATCTTATTTAAAATGCAAACTTTCGCAACTAGTTTATAATTTGTCTTTTGTTTTTTTGGCATTTTAGATAAAAAGTTAAATTCTTCTACTTCTATTATTATCTTTGATGTTATAAATAAAATTATTAAAATTAAAATAACAAAAAGAAAAACCAATATTTTCAACCTCCTTTTAGAGGATTTAATATTAGTTTTTCCAAAAATTTCTTTTTTAAACTTATTTTTTTATTTATTTATCATTTTGTATCTTTTTATTTGACTTTTTAACAATAATATCTCCAAATAATTCTTCCTGATCCGTTTCTACCTTACTTCTTCTTGATAATTCTAATAATCCCGAGAAAGCTGTTACTACTTCTTGCTTATTGTGCTTTTTTAAAGAAAATAATTTGTTGAATATAAAACTTTTTTGCTTTACTAAAACTTTAAACATTTGCTTTACTTTACTTGCAACTGTATAATTATCTGTAATTGCTATCTTTTCAATATTTTTAGCATTCTGATTTATTTTTTGTTCATTCTTTTCTATTACATTTTTATAAATATCTGGTATAATATCTTTATTATAGTCTTTTTCTATTTTTTGTATTGGAAGTTTTATATCTTCTGATGATTTATAATATCTATTTGAATATTCTAAATATTTTTGTTTAAATATTTTACTTATTTCTTTAAATTTCTTGTATTCTATGATTCTTCTAATTAGTTCTTCTTCTGTTATTTCTTCTTCCTCTTCTTCTTGTTTTGGAAGTAAATTTTTAGACTTTAAATATAATAATGTAGAAGCCATAACTATAAATTCACTTGCTATTTCTAAATTTAATTGTTCTTGCTCTTTTAAATATTCTATATATTGATCTGCTATTTCACTTAAATTTATATCATATATATTCATTTTATTTTTATCTATTAAATGACATAACAAATCTAATGGTCCCTCAAAATTATCTATTTTAATTGCATATTTTTTTGTTTCTAATGTTAGAATCGCCATTTTTATTCCTCCATAGCCTTGTTAATGTTTTCAATTTTATAACCTTTTTTTAATAAAAATTGCTTTATTTCATCTTTTTCCATAGTAGTTGATTTTTTATATATTATATTACTTACTGACTTAATTTCATATTCTTCCAATTCTTCTTTATTTTCATAAATATAGTCTTCAATATCATTTTTATTTAAGCCTTTAGTTAATAACTTATATTTTATCTCTCTTATAGATAAGTTCTTTAAAGCTATAAAATTATTTATTGTCTTTCTTATATATTCTTTATCATTTATATAATTTGCTTCTTTTAAATATTCTATTATGTCATCTAGCATGTTTTCCTCTATAATATTAACAAATTTAGTCCTTACTTCTTGTTCTGTTCTTTTTTTATATAATATATATCTTAAAACTCTTGTTTTTTCTCTATCAAATTCTTCTATTGTATACATATTTCCCTCTTTTCTTTTTTTACATTTTACTATAACTTTTTAGAAATATCAAGAAAATATGATTAACTAAATAAAATACCTTTAGCATTACAAATCATTGCTAATGGTATTTTATTTTTGCTACTACAATTTAATAAATTTATATACAGCCTCTGCAAAACCTCCATCCTTTGCAGAATTTTTCGTTACATAAGAAGCTTTTTTTAAAACTTCTTGATAACTTCCTCCTATTGCTACTCCTATTGCAGCATTTTCAATCATATCTATATCATTTATATTATCTCCTATAGCCATAATTTCATTTTCTGTTATATTTAAATAATTACATAACTGTTTCAATGAGTTATATTTATTAATAGCTTTTGGTACAATATCTAAATATTCATATTCTTCATTTATTATTTTATCTTTGTATTCATTATACTTTTTAATTTGCATAACAGATAAATTTTGATTTAATAATATTTCTTGCTTAACTGTATTTAAATTGCTTTTTCCTGATATTATTAATTTTAAAATACTAGGGTTATTCAATTTAATATATTGTTTCAAATCCTCTACTACAGAAAATGTAATATTTTCTTTATATAATTTATAATTTCTATATGCCATATATTTCAAATTACCTTGAGATATAATTTTATTATCTGTATAAATGTGTACATATAAATTATTTTTATTAGCTATATCAATACAAGTTTCTATATCATATTGTTTTAAAGAATTTCTTATAATTTCTTTGCCAGTTTTTAAATCGATTATTTGAGTTCCATTTCCAAAAATACCATAACTGGCATTTACTTGTTTACAAAAATCTTTTATCATAAAATATGTTTTTCCCGTGCATAAAGTAAATTCTACATTTGTAGTATTTAATTTTTTTATAGCTTCTATATTATATGGAGATATTTTGTTATCTTTATCAATTATGGTTCCATCTATATCACTTGCAAGTAACTTTATCATAACTTCCTCTTTTTTATAAAGATTTTTTATTATTTTACTATAACTTTTTTTAAATATCAATAAATTAAAAATTTAGTTTTTTTTAATAAACTTCTACATATAAATTTTCCATGTTAAAATAACTAATGATACATAAATATACCAATTATTGAAAATTAAAAAGAATACAAGATTAGTATACCAACAAATATATCTGGATATTAATTCCATTTTTTACATATTATTTGTTTACCTCCTTATAATATAACACATATTATTCGTACGTGTTATATTAAATAAAAAACTAAAAATAGATAAATATGCTTATATTTATCTATTTTTAGCTTCTATATTTTAATCTCTTATTTAATTATTCTTCATCATCGTCTTCTTTACTTGGTAAGTCTTCGCCTAAGCTTTGTTCAAATGCTTTAGCAAAGTTATCTCTAACTTTACCTTCTATGTCATCTAATATTTCAGGATTTTCTTTTAGATATTTTTTAACATTTTCTCTACCTTGTCCGATTCTTTCTCCATTATAGCTAAACCATGAACCTGCTTTTTCCACAATATCTAAATTAACTGCCATATCTAAAATATTTCCTTCTTTAGAAATACCTTGTCCATAAACTATATCAAATTCTGCCTCTCTAAATGGTGGAGCAACTTTATTTTTAACTACTTTAACACGAACTCTATTTCCTTTTATTTCTCCATCTTGTTTAATATTTTCTATTCTTCTTATGTCCATTCTAACAGAAGCATAGAATTTTAAAGCACGTCCGCCTGTTGTTGTCTCTGGATTTCCAAACATTACTCCGATTTTTTCTCTTAATTGGTTTATAAATATTAATACTGTTTTTGATTTATTAATTGCTCCAGCAAGTTTTCTTAGAGCTTGTGACATAAGTCTTGCTTGAAGACCCATATGAGAATCTCCCATATCTCCATCTATTTCAGCTTTTGGAACTAATGCTGCAACAGAGTCTACAACTACTACATCTAAAGCTCCACTTCTTATTAAGCTTTCTGTTATTTCTAGTGCTTGTTCCCCTGTATCTGGTTGTGAGACAATTAAATCATCTATATCTACACCTAATTTTCTTGCATAAACTGGGTCTAATGCATGCTCTGCATCAATAAATGCTGCTTCTCCACCCATTTTTTGTGCTTCTGCTATTATATGTAAAGCTAAAGTTGTTTTTCCAGAAGATTCTGGTCCAAATATTTCTATAATTCTACCTCTTGGTACTCCTCCTATACCCAATGCTATATCTAAGCTTAGAGCCCCAGTTGGTATTGCTTCTACTTCCATAGCTTTAAAATCTCCGAAGTTTCATTACTGAACCTTTTCCAAATTGTTTTTCTATTTGACTCATAGCCACCTCTAAAGCCTTTTTCTTTTCTGCGTTTTCTTCCATTATTTTTCCTCCTTAAATTTATTGAACTTTTGTTTGATATTGTTATTATATACCAAATATTTGTTTTGTCAATAAGTTTTTTAAATTTTTTATTTATACCATCCTTCAATTCCATAAAATTGATAAAACCAATTAGGTGTTATATCTCCTACTAGACTTGAACTATAAGCAATTGTATATTTATTATTATATAAACTTATATATGGTATTTCTGCTTTATAAATTTCAATTAATCTTTGGTAGTCTTGTAATAAAACATTCTCATCTGTTGTGTTTTTTGTTTCACTTAATAAATTCATTACTTCCTCATTTGTATAATTTGCAATATTATTAGTTCCAAAAAAAGTATCTAAGTTTGGACTTGGAGACAATGTCATACTACATAAAGCAATATCATAATTTCTATCATTAATTGCATCATTATACTGATCATCACTTGCCTGTATAATATTTATCAAGATTCCTTGTGATTCTAGTTGCGTTTCTATGTTCTGAGCAACTGCAACTTTTGTACCATCACTTGCTCTTACCAATAAATCAAGTTCTATTCTCTGAGTTCTTCTATTTTCTGTCTTCTGCCAAGAACCACTTCTATAAACCCATCCTGCATCTGCTAATTCTTTATTTGCTTGCTCTATGTTATATCCACTACTTGTATCTTGGTTTTGATATAACCAATTCCCATAATCAAGAGGAAAACTACTTGCAATGCATTTATTGTTTAAAGCATTTGAATTAATATTATCCTTATCAATTGAATATGAAATAGCTTTTCTAACTTCTATTCTACTCAATAAATTATTAGACATGTTAAATGCCAAAAATGTATGTTCTCTTCCTTTTATTTCTCTAGGTGTATATCCAATTGTTCCTATATAATCTTGAATATTTTCATTATCTGTCGCAATTAAATCTATCCCTCCTACTTTAAAACTATTATATAATTCTCCAATAGAAGAATATAAATTAACAGTTATTGTTTCTAATACACTATCTTTTTCCTTGTTCCAGTAACTCTTATTTTTTGATAATGTTATATAAGAACTTTGAACATCTGTTATTTTAAACATTCCTGTCCCAATTGGAGTAGCATTTTTACTTGATGTTGCAAAATCTTCTCCTTGATAATAAACACTTGATAAAATCGGAAATGTTAAATTATATTCAAAAAAAGGAACCTCACCATCTAAATTTATTCTTACAGTATAGTCATCTATAATATCTACACCAACTACATTTTGAACATTTGCAGAATAAATTGTATCTGTATCTTTTAACCTATCTATTGTAAACTTTACATCTTCTGCTGTAAAAGCTTGTCCATCAGACCATCTAACATTTTCTCTTAATTTAATTAAATATGAATTACCACTTTCTTTGGCCCATTCTTTTGCTAAACAGGCTTCAGCCTTGTAATCAGAAGTTAAATTAACTAATGGTTCATATATTAATTTTGTAATATTTTGAACATTTTTATTTTTACTAAGAATAGGATTTATTGTATCAAGCTCAGCTATCCCTAATTTTATTTCTTTAACTCTATCATCTTGATTACTTGCAGTATACTCCTCTTCTTGTCTTTTTACTTCTTCATCTTGTCTAATAATATATATTGCAATAATTAATATTAAAATAATAAATATAACAAAAACATATTTAATCCAATTTGATTTCATAATTCACCTCTGTACTATATGTATAATACATTAATTTAATAAAAATTTCAAGTCAAATTATGATTTGTAGAAATTTTTATTTCTACAAAAGAAAAACAGGCTAATTTATAGCCTGTAATTATATTTTTATATTAACTCCTTGATTCAACAATTAGTTTTATTCCAGTTCTATCTTCTCCTTCTACTTCAACTTCTGCAAATGCTGGAATACAAACCAAGTCAACCCCTGATGGTGCTACAAAACCTCTTGCTATTGCCACTGCCTTTACTGCTTGATTTAATGCTCCTGCTCCAATTGCTTGCATCTCTGCTCTGTTTGATTCTTTTACCAATCCAGCTATTGCTCCTGCTACTGAATTTGGATTTGATTTTGATGAAATCTTTAAAATTTCCATTTTCTTTTGCCTCCTAAATTTTTATTT
>CALXAY010000017.1 GCA_944386415.1 uncultured Clostridia bacterium
GCTTATAAATTGCTATTTCTCGTACAAATTGCTTTTACCTCTTCCAAGTTGCATTTAACTTTTCAATTGACGAATAATGATTACAATAACAGTTTTACTTTTATATTTCATATTATACTTTACTTTAATATAAATAAATAGTTTTTTAAGCAATTGTTTTCTTTAAACATATAAAAAACATCATAAAAATGATGTTTTTTATATAACTAAAATACTATTACTGTTGAATTTATTGGTACATTATAATATATCCATTGAGCATTTTCTGTTGTTAGTCTTGTACATCCATAAGATTGATAACTAGGAACTCCTGTATATCCTTCGTGAAATCCTTGACCAAAATCTGTTCCATCTGGTTTGTAATAAGGTATAAAACATGTCCACCAATCATCTGGTCCACCATGATCTGTTTTATGATCTACTTTAAATGTTCCTGTAAATGTATGTGACTCAGCAATTCCTTCGATACCTTTACGTCCTGTTCCACAATCATATGTTTTTACTACTCTCCAATCTCCATCAAGAAAAATAAGAACTGTTGTCTTAAAATTATCTCTATCTACAATACAAAGCCATCCTGTCTCACTTCCCGTATCTCTTGCTTTTTGCCTCATTTCTTCTAAATATGCAACGTCATTAGACCATTCAGGTCCTCCAGCACCAAGATTTGTAATAATCTCTCCTGTTTTTGCATCAATAAATACATCTTTTCCATCTACTCTTTCTGATTTTATTAATTGCTCTCCTGTTGTAGGATCAAAAAATTTAACTTGGCTTACATCATCATTTGGAGTCTCTGGTGTATTATAATACACATTCCCTGAATTATTAATATTAGCATTATTATTTCCTCCTGAAGTTATTTCTCCTAAATTACTTGAACCTGAATAATTATTAAAATTAGTGTTATTGCTTCCTCCTGAACTTACTCCTCCACTTAAATTACTTGAATTTGAATAATTATTTACATTAGTTGAAGAAGTTGTGCTCCTTTCCTTTCCTGACATTTCTACATTTTTAGCTTCTTGTTTAATTTCGTTAACTTTTTCATCAAGTGTATCTTTAATGTTATCTATCCCAATAGCTATACTAGAACCTATTGTAGCCATTAAACTATTTGCTAAATCTGCTGATTTTCTATCAGCTGTAATTGCGTTACTTATTGTTTGTTTTATGGATTGTTGTAATTTCTCTAATTCACTTATATTTTCATCAAGTGTATCTCTTGTAGTCGTTAGTTGTATTTTATTAACAGCTGGATAATCACTTGGTATAGTTATTGAATTTAAGGAATCTTTTGCATTTTCTATACATTTTTTTGAATTATCTATAATAGTTATAGTTTCCTCTAGCTTTTCTGTATTTATTTTCATCGTATGTCCCCCTTAATTTAATTTTTCAAAAGCACTGATAGATGCATTTATACCAGATATTGCTGATCTAGTATTTGCTATATTCTTTTCTAATTGTTCTATTCTTTTTGTATGCTCTTCTATTTTTGTTTCAACTGCATCAATACAACTTTCTAGATAACTTGGTTTAAGTGTTAATAATCCAATTAAATAAGTGAATTTTTGTTCATCATTATTAGAAGATTCATATCCTACTTTATAATTTTCTTTTGCTTTATTTAAATAATCTGTAGCTTTTTTTAGTGCATCTCTAGCCTCTGAAATTCTACCTTTCATTTCTTGGTATTGTCTTAAAATCTCTTTTTCTTTTTCTATTTCAGATAGATAATTTTTTATATTACTTTCATAATTTGCTCTCTGATTTTTTAGACTATTTATATATGCTGTATAATTTCCCATTTACCTTTTCCTTTCTTTTATATTTTATACATCACTTAAAAAACTACTACAGTTGTTTCTATTGGTACATTGTCATATATCCATTTAGCATTCTCAGTAGATAATCTAGTACATCCATAAGATTGAAAACTAGGAATCTCTGTATATCCTTGATGAAATCCTTGCCCAAAATCTGTTCCATCTGGTTTATAGTAAGGTATAAAACATGTCCACCAGTCATCTGGTCCATCATGAGCAGATTTATGATCTACTTTAAATGTTCCTGTAAAGGTATGTGACTCTTTTATTCCTTCAATACCTTTCCTTCCTGTCCCGCAATCATATGTTTTTGCTATTCTCCAATCTCCATCAAGATTCACAAGTACTGTTGTTTTAAAATTATCTCTATCTACCGTACAAAACCAACCAGTACTACTTCCTATTTCTCTTGCTTTTTGTCTCATTTGTTCTAAATATTTCACATCACTAGACCAATTCGTTCCACCAGCTCCTAATCCTGCATAAATTTCTCCTGTTTCGATATTAATAAAAACATCTTTTCCATTTACTCTTTCAACTTTTATTAATTGTTTTCCTGTATCAGATTCATAAAATTTAATCTGACTATTTTTATCATTTATAGAATTTATTATATCAGTATAGTTAAAAAGTATACTTTTTAATAATGATTCTATAAGCTTTAATGAATTTTCATCAGCCATTTCGACTTTTTCAATTAATTCTCGAATGTTATCTCCTGATTTTTTTAAATTTTTTATAATTTCATCTAGATAATCTCTTACATTATTAATTTTAGTTTTATACTCACTAGGATAATCATCTGGAATCTGAATACCATTAATATAACCATAAGCATAATTAAAATTCACTTGTGAATTTTTTACAGTTGCTATACTTGTTACTAATTTTTCTATATCTACTTCCATTTTTTCACCAATTTTAAATTTTATTTTTTAATACCTTGTACTATTTAATGCATATAATTGTGTATTAAGTGATTGTAATTCTGATTTTTTGGCATTTAAACTATTATTTAACGTTTCAAGTTTTTCTTGGTGCTCTTTTAATTTTCTATTTGCTCCATCTAAACAAGATGATAAACTACTCTCACATTCATTTGCCTGTGCTGATGATGCTTCTAAAATTCCTGTTATATTTACACTATAAGCTGACTTGTATCCGTATTTAAACTCCTCTGTTCCTGTTTTCAAGTCTTTTTCTCCTCTAGAAACATAATCTTTTATATTTATTAGTCTATCAATTAAATTAGTATACTGTCTTATTATTTCTTCTTCTCCAGATATTTGTGTCTTTATATTATTAATCTCTAAAGTAGTTGATCTTATGCCTGCATTTATTCTTGCTCTATTTCTTTCTTTTTGAAGTTCTTCACTATTATCGCTTGATATATAAAATCCTCCTTTTACTTATTAAATCAAAACTACCTCTGTTCCGTTTTTTATATTATTATCTTTTACACTAGAATTTATATTATAAGCTTTTGCTGTACTTTTATCATATAAAGTAGGCATTGTTTTAGGATTATAAATTCCTCCACTAAATTCATTAATAGCTTTTACTAATAATATAATTACTTTTGATACATTCCTACTTATTGGAAGCCAAACATCAAATTGTAATTCCAAAATTGGAACATATAATTTTACTAATACTTTATTCATTATCATCACCACTATCTTTCATGCCTAGAAGTTTAGCCATATATGCTTCTCCTTGTTTTATTACATATCCATAACTAGGTCCACAATTATTAACTGCTTGTCTTCTATCTGAGTTAATAGTTATTAAATATTGATTATTTATACCATTTCCTACCCAAATAGCATTATCTTTTGAAATATAGTTTTTAAACCATTCATCATATTCATGATTTTTTATCTTAGTAACATTATCAACAATTATTACATTACTATTTTTTCTTTCCTCTAGTTTTTTTAGAGAATTATAAAAATCACTATTCACTTCAAATTTATTACAAAACTTATCTAATCCTATAATAACACATATTACTTGTTTTTTATCATTTCCCATACTGACATCAATAACAAAATTTAAATATTCTTGTACTAAATTACTTTTCTCATTTTCTCTTTCAGCATCAAATATATATACTTTAACATCTTTCATTGTTTCTATTTCTTCTATAAGATTATAAACAAATTGTGCTGCTGTTTCTATATCTCTAGATGTCACCATATTAATAA
This sequence comes from uncultured Clostridia bacterium, assembly GCA_944386415.1. GTDB lineage: Bacteria > Bacillota > Clostridia > TANB77 > CAG-508 > CAG-269. The sequence goes on from CALXAY010000017.1 coordinate 4,037, forward strand.
AATCTTTCTTAAAATTATATGTACAAACTCTCAAGTTTTTATCAAAAATTCCTACTGGTAAACTTGATAAGTCTTTTATATTTTTCTTCAAATCTTTTACTGTAACAACTTCTGGTAATACCGGAATTGCATTTGCTGTATCTTTTATTTCTTTTTTCAATTCATCTATTTTCTCTTTAATAAAGTTATTATATTCTTCAGCTTTACAAACTTTTGCCGTTTGAAATTCATAGATTTCATCATTTATATCTACTAAACCTCTACCAAAAATATTAGATGGTCTTTTCTTTCCTACTTTTTCAAATATATTATAATAATCATTATCAACATTTAATTGTAAAGCTATTCTTTGTTTGAAGTTTTGTGATAACCTATATCTCATACTATTAAACTGACTCACTGTTACCACAAAGATTATACCACATTTTGTAGCTTCTCTTGATAATGTTAATAATATATCTTCATATTTATCTTCATATATTTCAGCAAATGCGTCATAGTTATTTATAGCTACTATAAGCATTGGCATTGGCTTTTTTCCTGTTCTAAGATATAACTCATAGTCTCCATTATAGTCTTGTAATATAGTTTTCCTTTCTTTTATTTCTTCCTGAATCATATCAAAAAATCTTCCTATTTTTTCCGAATCATTTATAAGTACAACATCTCCTACTTGCGGTGCTCCATTATATATTCTTAGAGCTTCCGTTCCAAAGTCTAAAATATATAATTCTACCTCATTGGTAGTGTATGTAGTTATTAAATCATATATCATTGTACTTAGCAATGTTTCTTTTCCACTTTCTGCATTTCCATAAATTATTATATTACCATTTTTTAAGAAATTTAATTTAACTATTCCCTGCTTTTGATTAAATGGATCATCATATTCTCCTATAATTGCATTTATTCCTTCTGGTTCTTTTTCTTTTATATGATATTTTCTTTTTAATCCATCGACAAATATATTTTCTGGAATATTATCAAGCCATAAGTTTTCCTCTTTAATATTATTTTGCCCAGCTATTTCACACATATATCTTACTATATTCGTTAATTGTTCACCTTGATTGTTTACAGCTTTTTGACTTATAGTATCATCTACTTGTTTTATTATAGTTCCCGTATTAGATATAAATTGTATTGATTTATCAATCTTTTTCTCTGTAAGGTCTGATGGGATATATGCCGCTCCTGACCATGCAGATTGTCCTAAAACAAAGTATTCATCATTTCCAACCTGTAAGAAAAATTGTCCTGCCTTTTTTAAATTCGCTGCATCTGGTCTTTTTATTACATCAACACTATCTTCCCTATCTTGTACTTTTAAACATACTGCAAATTTACTATTACTACGAATCTGGTCATTTACTATTCCTGCTGGTTTTTGTGTCGCAAGAATTAAGTGCACTCCCAAACTACGTCCTATTCTAGAAACACTTATTAATTCATTCATAAATTCTTCTTGTTGTTGTTTTAATTCAGCAAACTCATCACAAATAATTAGCAAGTGTGGAATTGGTTTTTTTACTATTCCTTGGTGATATAATCTTTGATATTTATATATATCTATAGTTCCTTCATCTGTCATATCTCTTGCTTCATTAAACATTACTTGTCTTCTTCTTAACTCACTTTGTATAGAAACCAAAGATCTTTTAAGTCCGTTAGTGTCTATATTAGTAATAGTTCCTACTAAATGAGGTAATTTCATGTTTCTTTTTTCAAATGCTCCTGCTAAACCTCCTCCTTTATAGTCAATTAGTATAAAATTAACATCATCTGGATGATAGTTTATAGCCAAAGATAATATATACGTAATAATAAATTCACTTTTTCCTGAACCAGTACTACCTGCAATTAATCCATGTGGACCATGAAATTTCTCATGTATATCTAATACAATTGGCATTCCTTGAGCATCTATTCCAACAGGTGCCCTTAATGATAATGTAGGATCATGCCTTGTCCATCTTTCTAATATATTTAATTGTTCTATTCTACCAACATCATACATCTCTAAGAAAGTATATGTACTTGGCAATAAATTTTTTCCTGCTTTTGTATATTTTATTGGAATATTTGACATTGTTTGACAAATTTTATCAAAAAAGAATATAACAGAAGTATCAAATGTTATTTGTTTTTGATTTGTAGAAGATATTTCGTTTTCAAATATAATTCCTGTTTTATTGTCTTTATCTATACTAATAAATGTTTTACACTCATTTGGTAATTGTAATAAATCTTTAGTAATACATAATATACTAAATCCAAGATTTATTTTTGTTTTTAAAACTTCTGTAATTATCTTTAAATTTTCTATTTTTTTATAGTCATTTGTAATTATTAAGTAATATGGTGCAAATGATTTATAATCTTTATTTTCGTATTTTAATCTATTTTGTAATTCTTCTTCTAAATATTTTGAAATCTCATTCATTTCATCATAATCATATGCAAAAAATCTAATCTGCTTTGAATTATCCCAAACATGTGGTAACATTTTTACAAATTCTAAGTTATCTTCTTCATCCTCTTTTAACAAGAATACTAATTTTAAATCTTCATAACTTTGAAAAGCAACTAATTGTATTATTAAACTTTTTATAAATCTTTCTACTTTTTCATTTCCTCCGAGCTATTATCGCAGAAATATTTTTTTCTGCTAAAGACATTACTATCGGAGAATCTTTTAAAATCTTTGAATTATCTACTATATTATTTAAAATTTCAACTAGATTATCATCTTCCATCGTAAATTGTTCTTCTGGATATTGTATTTCCATATCTACTGGAACGTCTCCTACTCCAAGTCTTACTGTTAGAAAATCATAATCATCTATTTTTCTTTCCCATAAACGTGCACCTTTACTTAAAATTATTTGTGTACATTCTTCAGGAGATGGATAATTTTCAAATAGTATATTTTTTTGTTTATTTATTATTTCATTTATTACATTACTTTTTGAGTTTAAGTATTTTTTATATCTATCTTGTCGCTTTTCTTCATATTTCTTTTTCTTTCGTTTATTCCACTTATTAGTTAAAATTGGAAATAATACCATACTAATAAGCATTGCAAAAGCCACAACCAATGATGTAACCATCTGTGTTGTTGATGATGTTCCTGTTACTTGTCCATTTATGGCATTAAATATTGATACCATCATTACAATTCCCATAGATAACGAAGATCCCATAGCTAATATAAGTGGCATTTCATTATTATCTTGTAAGTGAGGTGGCGCATCTATTTTTACTTTTTCATGTTCTATAATATTTGATATTCTTGGTGCTCTTGAAAAATATTCATCTTCTGAATATAATTCCTCTTCTGATTCTTCAGTATCTATTATTGTATTAATTTTTATATTATCTAATCTGAATATTTCTTTACTACATGTTACCTTTTTTTGTGGATTATTTATAAAGATACTCATTCCCATTATTATAATTTTTAATCCCATCATAAATATTACATCGCCATTAGACAATATAGTATCTTTCTTTACTGGTTTATTATTGACAAATGTTCCAAATTTATCATCAAAATTTCTTATCATCCATCTTCCTTCATATTGCAATATTTGAGCTTGTGTATTAGCCATCATTTTATTTGTATAAACAATCTGATTATGAACACCTTTTCCTATATATATATCTGCTTTTTTTCTAATATCTAAATGTATTAAATCATCTTCATAAGAAGGCGAACAATATAGGATAAATAGCTCTTCTGCTCCTCTAAAATGTATTCCATACATTTCATATTCCTTTAGAATTACTCTTTCTCCTACTTGTTTATCATTTTTTCTCATATTGCTTTTCTCTCTGTCAATAACTTTAAAGTCCATAATCTCTAAAATATTGCTATTAACTATTTGCCATTCACCATCTATCCCTTCAATATTGACTAATTTTCTTTCTTTTTCACCTTTTTTATCACTTAGCCAATAATTTCCAATAGCTTTTTGTGGTAATGACAGTTTATACATAAGATTTTTTCCTATCAGCGTTACAACCACTTAAACCTCCACCTCTGCACACTTATTTCTTTTAATATGTCTTATAATAAATTATACTTATACTTAATATTAATATACACAATGCATATTATAGTGTCAATAAAAAACATATTACAAGTTTGTTACAGAACTTAACAAATGAGCTTGTTTTAAGCATTTCCCTAAATATTTTTATTCAAAAAATAAAAGTTGATTATTTTATCAACTTTTATCTTTATTTTTATTTATTATCCTTATTTTCTTCTATTATTTCATTAGATTTTTTTATCAAATCATCTAAATTCTTTTTAAACTTCTTTTCTTCCTCATCATCAGCTAATCCCATATGGTATATGTTTTCTATTTGCTCATGATTAAATAAACATGTTTGTGTTGAAGACATAAATCCTTCTGGATACATACATCCACTGTAATCCCACATTTTACTTCTATCTCTTCCTGCTATCGCACAAAAGCCAGTAATCATTACTCTTTTTGTACCTCCTTTTAACATTACTACAGTTCCAATTGGTAAAAACTTCTTTCCTATATTTTCCATTATCTTTCCTCCTCTTCTTCTATTTCCTTTTCATGTTCTTTTTCTAAAACAGTAAAAATTTCATTTATTATATTTCCATCTTTATCATATTCTGTAATTATACACTGTGTTGCTTGTTCTTTTTTTACTATTTCACCTTTATCATTTAAATATGCAACATTTGTTTTAGCAATATTTTTTCTTGCTTTTATAATATCATCAATACTTCTCATAATACCTCCTAACTAAATAATTTATTCAAAATTTTCCACCTGTTTGGATATTGCTTTTTAAATGCATCTGGATTTATAAAATATTTACTAATTGATTCTGCAAAATCTTCTCCGCTAGTACCACAAGCATTAAAAGAATTAGTTGCATAATCTGTAACTCCTATTTTATTTCCTTTTATTTTAGAATCTGCTTTCATACTATCTATCCATTCTTTTGATGAAGAAATAGAATTTATACTATCAAAACAATGTCCTGCTTCATGAAGGATACCTATAAAATCACCTCTTGCGTATATATTTATTTCTCCATTACCTCCTGTCATTCCACTTATATGTCCTTTGTTTTTATATTGAATTTTCCAATATTGGTCTAATGGATTATATAAATCTGAAATGTTAACCTCTTTTATTGTCTCTCTTAGTTTCGGAGGTAGATTATTAATCATCCTCGTTATATCTTCTAATTTGATTTGTGCATTATTCCAATCAATATCTTTAATTGTATTTATTTTAACTCCACCTATATTATCTATTTCTATATATCCACCTCTTCTTTTTATCAAACTCTCTAGGATTTCCCCTGTGGTAATCGCAGCCTGTTGTTCTCCCAAAACTTTAGCTAAATCTCTAAATATTGATTCTTCTGTTGCTTTAAATGTGTTTTTGTTATATGCTGCATCTGTATTATCAAAAAGATTTTCTACAAATTTACTGTAATCTTCTTCAAAAAAGACCTGCCTAATTAGGTTATTTTCATAAGCATTTGACAAATTATTAACATACTCTTTATTTATTCCATCCAAATCTATATCATTTTGAAAATAGCTCTTTATAATTTTATTTCTAATCATATTTGCCTTAGTCTCATCCATATTCTCTAATAGACCAGTTCTATTTATTGCATCTATTCCATTTGCTATCTTTAATCTTACTTGACTAGATATATTTCCACTTTGATTTCCGTATAAGTATTTAGCTGCGTTATCTATTTGTAAATTTCTATTTTTTAATAATTCTAATACATATTGATTTAACTGAACATTTGTCATATTATTTATATCTATTTTTTTATTGTTACTTTGACTTTCTAATATTTCTCTTATTCTATTTGTTGTCAAGTTATCAAGACCTTCAAGAGCAGTTAATCCGCTTAATCTATTTGTCATATTAATATAATTTTGATTAATCTTATGTGCCTCGTAAATTTCTCCTCCAAAAGACCCTAAAAATCCTATTCCGAAATTCATAAGTAATGATTGTATTCCACCTTGATTTTCAAAAGTCCTATTTATATCCTCTCCTGTACTAAGAGACTCTATTAATGCTCTAAATGGTGTATCTCCCGCATTAAATATAGAATCGATTCCTACTCTTGTTGCTGATGTAAGTCCTTGATTTCCAGGAATACTCCAACCTGTAAGTTTTCCTCCTAAATACCATTGTATACTTTCCCAGGCACCCACTGCTACTCCATATCCAACTCCAGAAATAAGATTTTCAAAGTTTTTCCAATCATCTGGAATTTCTCTAATCTCGCACATTAACTCATATTGTTCCTTAGATATATTTCCATTTATATAGTCAATCTCTATTTCTTTCCATTGCTCATCTGTCATTTGTTTTATCATAATAATTGAATCATACTGTTCTTGAGAAATTTTTCCGCTTTCCAGCATTCTTTCAATACCTTCCATTGATGAGTCTCTTTTTTGTCCCCATATATATTCTGTTCCTTCTCCTGCTCCGGTAAGTCCGGCTATTAAAGAAGAAATCGCTGTTAATCCCCCTGTTGATATTGCTGTCGAACCTCCTGATGCTAATCCTGCTATTCCAAAAGTAAAGTATGATAAAGCAATTATTCCCACAACATATGTCACTCCTGATACTAATCCAGTTACAGTACCATCTGACTTAAACCAATCGTGAGCATGTTTATCTAACCATTGACCTATCATATTATTTTCATAAAAGTCCTTGTATGCATTACTTACATGATCTTCTGCAACAAAAGACATAGTATTAGACCACATTCCTGCAGTTATTGATTCCCAATTATCAGTATTTCCTATTATTAAACTTCCTAGATACGTTAATCCATCCCATGCTCCTGTAAATATAGTACCTACTCCTGAAGCCAAAATTACTCCAGTATCAAATAAAGACTCCCCTAAACCTGCTAATCCTTTAAAAGCTCCTCCAAATAAATTTATAACAGATGAAGTAGCACTTTCTATAAATCCAAAAGCAGGACCTATAAAAGGGATTTCACATAATCCATCTAAGAAATCAAATATTGCTGCCCCTGCATCATTTATCATTACTGGTAAGTCGTTTTTAAAGAAGTTTGAAACATCTTCTGCAAAACCTGCAGCAGTATTCCAACCATCAGAAAGAAAAGATAAAAAACTTTCACCAATGTTAGACGCAGTTGCTATAGCTACTTCTCCAGAATCCATTAAAAAATCTCCAAAGTTATCTAAAAAATCAATTGACAAATCTCCTGCTGATGATAACATATTAAAGAAATCATCTACAGGATTACTATTTTCTTTTACTCCTCCTTCTATATTATTACCTTGTGAAATTTCTAATTCTTTTAATAGGTTAACAATGCTATCTATCAAACTGCTATTACTACTTTCTGCATTAGAAAAATTAGATATAACTTCTGAAATCCATTTTTCTTCACCTTTTACATTTTCATATACATAACTTACTTCTCCTGGCATATTTCTTAAAGTTGAATTATATGAAAAATCACTTGGTATTACTATAGAATAAAGTATATCTTGAACATTTTTTAAATAATTCATTGTTTTTTGTAATAATGGTCTAACATCATCTTCTAAGCCATCTAAATTTATAGATAACATTCTTTTTCTCCTTCTATCCTTTGTTTTTTTCTTCTTGCAATTCTTTGTTTTTGCTCGATATCTCTTGTTGCATTTGTTGAATTGTAGAATTTATTGTACTTATTTTTCTATTAGATTCTGCTAAAATTTCATCTCTTAATTTTTTTATAAGATTATTAATTTTATTAGCTTCTTCTTCTAACTCTTTTAATTTATTATTTGCCGCTTCACTAGAATAATTTTGTGAAAGTTTATTTTTAGCTTCTATAATAGAATTATAAGAAGCTGATAATTCTTTTATTGCTTCATTTATTTGATTATTCATATTTTGATAATCAGTTTTTAAATTTCCCAAGCCTCTCACTTGTGAGTTTAAATTATCTATACTACTTTGTATTTCAGCAACTCCCAATTTTTATCTCCTTCTTTAGTTATAAATACTTTTATTATTTGAATAATATACTATTAACTTTACCTTGTCAATATCTATCTGTTCGCAATATTAAAAAAACTTAAATATAAAAATATTTAAGTTTTTTTAGTTATATATTTTTTATTAATATTATTGTACTGTATTTGCATTTTCTGCAGATTGAACGTCTTCTTGTGCTTGGTTCATTAATTGTGTAAATTGTGTTTCAATATCATTAAAAGCTGTTACTATTTCATTTTTTAATTTTTGGAATTTTGCTGCAAATGCTTCTGAAGCCTCACTTTGCCATTGTACTTGTGAATAAATTGACTCTATTGCATTCATTTTTTCTACTGCATTTTTAAAGTTTGTTGATACTTTTGATTGTGTTGAACTTACTTCACTTGTTAAGAATTTCATTCCTACATCATTTGATAAAGATAAATTTGATATTTTCTTTGGTGCAGTATTGTTTGCACTTGTTACATTTGATCCCTTATCTGCTTGTGAGTAGTTATTTGCTACTGTCTCTAGTGCAAATGGTATATCCCCAACAACTAATTGTAACATTTCATTTATTTGAGGAATTATATTATTAAAAGATTTAACTAATTCATTATATCTTTTTCCATACCATGCATTATGCATATCTGCTATGCTTTGATATGCTGTTGTTAACTCTGTATTCAACTCCTCTCCTTGTGATCTCATTTGTTGTGCTTTTCCTGGTATTTCTTCATAATCGACATACATAATTCTTGCCATATTTATTACCTCCTTTTTTACTTATTTGCATAATATACTAACAATTTTATATTGTCAATATCTTTTTAATAAATTTCATAATTATTATTAACAAAAAATTAGAGACTTAAACATTTTTTACAATACTTAAGTCTCATTTTTTATTTTTTTTGATTATTTCCTTCGATTGCTCTTCTTATTGCCTCCTGCTCTTCTTCTGAAAGTGTATATTTAGATTTACCATTTTCTATAGGTTTAGCATATATATTAGACATTTCTCTTGAATAAATACCATTAAATACAACTCCATTATTATGTTCATCAAGTAAAGCAAGTGTAAAACTCAAATCACTTCCTGTATCTTGAAATGCACTATATCTTAATATTCCAACTTTTTGAATGCAACCTTCCAAATCTTTATCTAAACCATTAATTTGATTTAATATTTCTGCATTTTGTTTTTCTACTCTTTCCACTCTATACATATAGTTTTCTAAATCTTCTTGTATATCCTTTCCTTCTCCAAGCTTTATCATAAATTTTTTATATCTTCTATTTAAACCTATGACTTTTCCAAGTAATACTAGAAAGGCTAATAATAAAATAATTATTATTCCAAATAATATATATATTACATTATTCATCCCTAATGATTCTATCAAATTCTCCATGAAATCACCTCGTACTATTCATCATTACTTATTAAGCCTAAAATTCTTTCCAAATCATCATTTGATGTATATTCTATAATAATCTTTCCACGTCTTTTTCCCGGATCTAATTTTACTTTAGAGCCAAAAAATCCTTGGAATTTATCTTCTATATTTTTGTATAAAACATGTCTTCTATTTTCTTCTTCTTTAGACATTTTAACTTTTGCTTTATTTTCCATCTGTCTTACAGTAGTTCCTCTTTCTAGCATGTGAACTGCTGCTATATATTGTTTTTCTGGATCTGTTATTGCAAGTAAAGCTTTACAATGTCCTTCTGTTATCTTTCCCTCTCTTACCATTTCTAATACTCTTGGATCTAAATTTAAAACTCTTGTCCAATTTGCAATAGTACTTCTAGCTTTACCAAGTTTTTTTGCAACTTCTTCTTGAGACATTCCATAATTATCCATTAATGTTTTGATTCCAGTTGCTTTTTCAATAGGATTTAAATCCTCTCTTTGCATATTTTCTATTAAAGAAATTTCTGCATTAATTTTTTCGTCATCTTCTCTAATTATAGCTGGAATTTCTTTTAGTCCTGCAATTTTAGATGCCCTCCATCTTCTTTCCCCTGCTACAATACTATAATAATCATCTTTTTTTGTTACTACAATTGGTTGTATTAATCCATATTCTTTTATTGACTCAGCTAATTCCTCTAAAGCATCTTGATCAAATCTTTTTCTTGCTTGATCTCTATTTGGTTCAACTTCTGTTATTTTTAAATTTCTTAATGTGTCGTTCTCACGTGGTTGTTCTTCTTCTGGAACTGGTCCAAATAAAGCATCTAACCCTTTTCCTAAACCTGTCATCTTTGCCATTGTTTTCTATTCCCCCTTACAAAATTTATTCTTGCATATGTTTTGCTTTCTTTTCTTCTTCATTGTTCTTTAAAAACTCTTTTGCAAATTTCATATAGCTCTTCGCTCCTTTAGAACGAGGATCATATTCAGTAATCGGCATACCATAGCTTGGTGCCTCACTTAACCTTACATTTCTAGGTATAACTGTCTTATATACTTTATTCTCAAAATATTTTTTTACTTCTTTTACTACTTGATTAGAAAGATTTGTTCTAATGTCATACATTGTAAGTAAAGCTCCTTCTATTTTTATGTTCCTATTTAAATGTTTCTTTACCAGATTTATAGTGTTTAATAATTGTCCTAGTCCCTCTAATGCAAAATATTCACACTGAACAGGTATCAATACACTATCTGATGCTGTAAAAGCATTTAATGTAACTAATCCTAAAGAAGGAGGACAATCTATTAATATATAATCAAATTTTTCTTTAATTATGTCAACTTTTTCTTTTAATCTTTGCTCTCTTGACATCATTGATACAAGCTCTACTTCAGCTCCTGCTAAGTTCATATTTGCAGGACATACTTTTAAGTTTTTTATTACTGTTTTTTGCATTGCATCTTCAAACTCTGTATCATTTACAAGAATATCATAAGTTGAAGGTTCTAAGTCTTTATCTAAACCTAATCCACTTGTTGCATTTCCTTGAGGATCTGCATCTATTAATAATACTTTTTTTCCTCTTTTAGCTAATATAGTTGCTAAATTCACTGTAGTTGTAGTTTTTCCTACACCACCTTTTTGATTTGCTACTGATATAATTTTTCCCAATTTTAAAGCCTCCATTTTTAGTTAATATTTATAAATAAGTTTTAACTCTTTTACAGTACAATTGTATATAAATATAAAAAAAAAGTCAATAAAAATTTGACATTTTTTTGACTTTTTTATAATATATTTTGTTTATATTTTTTTGTTTTTATTTAATTGGTTCTTTAGCTGGAGTTCCTGGTTTTCTAGGATATTTTTGAGACGTTTTTTTTACCTTTTCCACAATAATCACACTTCTTTTTAGATCGCTTTTAGGTAATTTAAAAATATCTTTTTTCAAAATTTTTCCACCTAATACCTCTATTGCTTTTTTTGCATTATTTAATTCTTCATCAATATCTGCACCTTTCATGCAAATACACTTTCCTCCAACCTTAACAAAAGGTATTAGATATTCAGATAGTGTTGAAAGATTTGCTACAGCTCTTGATACAGCTATATCAAATTCTTCTCTATATTTTTTATTTCTTCCTAATTCTTCAGCTCTCGTATGTATTGTTTCTATATTTTTTAATTTTAAAGTATTTAACACTTCATTTAGAAAAGTCAATCTTTTATTTAATGAATCTGCAAGAACAATTTTTAAGTCCTCTCTATATATCTTTAAAGGTACACCTGGGAACCCGGCTCCTGTTCCTACATCTATTAGTTTAGAATTTTCCTCTACATAATTAGCAATAGTTAAACAATCAACAAAATGTTTAAGAACTATTTCTTCTGGTTTTGTTATTGCTGTCAAATTTATTTTTTTATTCCAATCAATTAGTAAATTCATATAAATATAAAATTTTTCTATTTGTTCTTCATTCAACTTAATATTTAAATCTTTCAAATAATTATCAAATGTTTCACTAAATTCTTTAATTTCCATTATTTATTTTTTCCTTCCTCTTTTCTTTGTTGTAAATAAACAAGTAATACAGATACGTCAGCCGGAGAAACTCCTGATATTCTTGAAGCTTGACCAATAGAATGTGGTTTAAATTTATTTAATTTTTGTCTACTTTCTAAACTAATTACTTTTAATATCTCATAATCTATATCTTCTGGTAACAATTTTGTTTCTAATTTTTTAAATTTTTCTACTTGAGCTTCTTGCAGTTTAATATATCCTTCATATTTTATTTGTATTTCTACTTCTTCTTTTTCTTGCCTTGAAAGTTCTGGCCTTTCTTCGTCTATTTCTTCTAACATTTCATATGTTAATTCTGTACGTTTTAGTAATTCGCTCATCTTTGTGCCATTAGTTAATATAGATGTGCCAGCCTTTTCTAGCAATTTATTTACCTTTTCTTCTGGTTTAACTACTAATTTTTTTAATCTTTTAACTTCTTTTTCTATGTTTTCTTTTTTCTTTAAAAATTTTTCATATCTTTCATCAGATATTAATCCTACTTCATGTCCTATAGGAGTTAATCTTAAATCAGCATTATCTTGCCTTAAAAGAAGTCTATATTCAGCTCTAGAAGTCATCATTCTATATGGCTCATTTGTTCCTTTTGTAACAATATCATCTATTAGAACACCAATATAAGCTTGACTTCTATCTAAAATTATTGGCTCTTTTTTATCTATTTTTCTTGAAGCATTTATACCTGCAATCAGTCCTTGACAAGCGGCTTCTTCATATCCAGAGGTTCCGTTTATTTGTCCTGCCATAAATAATCCACTTATTCCTTTATATTCCAAAGATAATTTTAAATTAGATGGATCTATACAATCATATTCAATAGCATATGCAGGTCTTGTAAATTCTGCGTGTTCCAATCCTGGTATTGTATGATATAAGGCTATCTGTACATCCTCTGGAAGTGATGAACTCATTCCTTGTATATACATCTCTTCAGTATCTAAACCAACTGGCTCAACAAAAGCTTGATGTCTTGGTTTATCACTAAATCTCACTACTTTATCTTCTATAGATGGACAATATCTTGGTCCTGTTCCTTCTATCATTCCAGAAAACAACGGAGAACGATTTAAATTTTTTCTTATTATTTCGTGAGTTTTTTCATTTGTATATGTTAAATAACAATCTACTTGTTTAAATTCTTTTGGTTCGTCTTCAAAAGAGAACGCTTCTATTCCCTCATCTCCCTTTTGTACTTCCATTTTACTAAAATCTACACTTCTTTTATTTATTCTAGCTGGTGTTCCAGTTTTAAATCTAATCAATTTTATTCCTAATTCTTTTAAACAGTCAGATAATTTATTAGCTGCTGCTACTCCATCTGGTCCACTCTCTTTAGAATATTCCCCTATAAATATCTTTCCTTTTAAGTAAGTTCCTGTTGCAACAATGACAGTTTTAACCGAATAAATTGCACCTAAATCTGTTTGTATAGCTTTTACTTTTTCATCTTCCACAAAAATCCTAGTAATTTCTGCTTGTTTTACTTCTAGGTTAACTTGCTTTTCTAGTGTATGCTTCATTTCTGCTTGATATTTTTTTCTGTCTGCTTGTGCTCTTAACGAATGTACAGCAGGTCCCTTAGATGTATTTAACATTTTTATTTGTATCATTGTTTTATCTATGTTCTTTCCCATCTCTCCACCTAAAGCGTCTATCTCTCTTACTAGATGTCCTTTAGAGCTTCCGCCTATATGTGGATTACATGGCATATTTGCTATTGCTTCCAAGCTAATTGAAAATATTAATGTTTTTTTTCCAAGTCTCGCTGAAGCAAGTGCTGCTTCACAACCTGCATGTCCAGCACCTATTACTGCTACATCATATTCTCCTGCAAAATATTCTCCCTTTTTCAAATTCATTTAATATCTTCCTTTCAATTTCTTCAAAATGTTCCACAAATTTATAATCTTTGTTTTCCTTGTAGCTGTAATGTTCCCAATGTTTTTAATTCCTTGTGAAACAGAAATTATATTTTTATAAGTTACACTATAAAAATTAACAAATAGATTATACTTAAACTAAATTATCTTCTTTTTAGCATCTTAAATATGCATGGTTTTTTCAATTTGTCGAATTTTGTCGAATTGTTTTGTTAATATTTACTTTTGGTTGTTTTTTTATGTGAATTTATATTCCATATTATTTATAAATATCTCTAAAAATAATTTTATATTTTGTATGTTCTTGTATAATTTCTTTTACCTTCATATTTGTTTCAGAATCGTTTTAAATTCATTTTTATTACTTTATAATAAAATTACTCTTTTAAAATGTAAAAACGCCTTATTTTTGATTTTAATTTGTTTTACTTTCCTAAACAAAATTTAGAAAAAATTTCATCTATTATATCATCAGTTACAACTTCACCTGTTATATTTCCTAAATCGTCTAAGATATCTTTAATAAATATAGCTATAATATCTAACGGCATTTCTTCTTCGATTGTTTTTTGTACTTTTTTCACACTTTGTAATGCTTTTTCTATTAAGTTTTTATGTCTCACATTTGTAATTACTATATCTTGATCCAAATTAATTTCATTTAAATCAAATAATTTGCTAATTTCTTCATAAATATCCTCGATTCCTGTTTTATTTAGAGCAGATATCTTAATTATCGATGAGCTTACATTTCTTAATCTTTCGTCACTTTTGCTTATTTTTTGATTTAAATCATTTTTATTTAAAATAATTATTGTTTTTTTATCTTTTACTAAATCTAATATTTCTAAGTCTTCTTTTGTTAATTCCTCTGAAGCATCAAATATTGCAATTACAAGATCTGCTTCTTTTGTCATTTCTCTTGATTTTTCAATTCCTATCTTTTCAACTTCATCTTTTGCTTCTCTTATTCCTGCTGTATCAATAAGTTTTAGTGGTATACCATTTACTGTAACAAATTCTTCTATCGTATCTCTTGTAGTCCCTTCATATTGTGTCACAATCGCTCTATCTTCTTTTAGAATAGCATTTAAGAGTGAAGATTTTCCTGCATTAGGTCTTCCAACTATTACTGTCTTTATTCCTTCTTTAATTATCTTTCCATTATCAAAACTTTTTTCTAGTTTTTCTAACTTTCCTTGAACACTATTTAACATGTCTGAAATTTGATAGTTTGTTACATCAGGTACATCATATTCTGGATAATCTATGCTTACTTCTATATTTACCATTACATCCATTATTTCTTGTTTTATTTCAGTTATTTTTTTAGATAAAAAACCTTCTAACTGTTTTATACCTGTCTTTGCTTCACGTTCTGATTTAGCGTTAATTATATCTATTACAGACTCAGCTTGTAATAAATCTATCCTTCCATTTAAAAATGCTCTTTTCGTAAATTCCCCTGGTTCAGCAAGATTTGCACCATTTTTCAAACATAGTTCTAATATTTTTTTTACAACAATATTTCCTCCATGTGAATTTATTTCGCACATGTTTTCAGTTGTGTAACTTTTAGGTTTTTTAAAATATGAAACTAGTACTTCATCTACTACTTTTCCTTCATTATTAACAATATTTCCATATTTTATTGTGTAACCTTTTATTTCGTTTATTGGCTTTTTATGCTTTGGAATAAATATTTTTTCTAATACATCAAAGCAATTTTCACCACTCATTCTTATTATTCCTATTCCTCCAATTCCGAGGAGCCGTAGATATTGATGCTATTGTACTCATATTTTTCTCCTTTACCTTTTAGTTTATATTTATAATTTTATTTATAACATATATAATAAAATTTTGCAAATATTGAATATTTTTTCATAAAAAAAGTCAAAGATAGAATTTACATTTCATTTGTAAAATCTGACCTTTGACCTCCGATTTTATTATATTAAATTATTTTTTTAAAGAAATCACTATTCTCCTGTATGGCTCTTCTCCAATGCTATTTGTTTCTATCTTGCTGTTTGCTTGTAATTTACTATGAATTATCTTTCTTTCATAAGCTTGCATTGGCTCTAATTTAACAGATTTTCTTGTTCTAATAACAGTTCTTGCAACTTTTTCTGCTAAATCTTCTAATGTTTTTTGTCTTTTTGCTTTATATCCTTCTATATCAAGGATAACTCTAACTCTATTCTCAATTCCTTTACCTGCTACTGCTGATAGTATATTTTGCATAGCATACAAAGTCTCTCCTCTATATCCTATTAAAAATCCTAAATTTGGACTATTTAACTCGACATATATAACATTTTTATCCTTTTTTATCACATATTCTGTATCTTCTGGTAATTCATTTTTAAAATCCTTTAGGAATTTTTCTAAATTCTCTGATGCTTTTTCTTGTTCTTCTTCTGTTAAAACAATTTCCTTTTTAAGCTTTATTTCTTTTTCATTTTCGCTTTCACTTTCTTTTAAAGTCATTTCTACTTTTACAACTCTTGGTGCTAAAATACTAAAAAAACTTCTTTTATCATCACTTTCTAAAACTTTTATATCTACCATCTTTCTACTAACATTTAATTCTTTTAGCCCTTTTTCTATTGCCTCATTAGTTGTTTTTCCTTCGGAAATAATCTTTTTTGCCATTAT
Organism: uncultured Clostridia bacterium; assembly: GCA_944386415.1. Lineage (GTDB taxonomy): Bacteria > Bacillota > Clostridia > TANB77 > CAG-508 > CAG-269. The sequence continues at coordinate 20,628 of CALXAY010000017.1, forward strand.
TTTATTCCTCCATTTAAGTTTTTATTACTTTATTTAAAATTAATCTTTCTGCAATCATTAAAATATTGCTTATTAACCAATATAAAGCAAGTCCTAAAGGTGCTATAAATGCAATTGAAATAGACATAATTGGCATCATCCAAGACATCATTTTATTAGTTTGCATTACAGCATCCATTTCGTTGTTTTCTTCTTGAGGTACTAATTCTTTTCCAGTTGTTCCATCGATTCTTATCTCTTTTTCTTCTTTTTGTTGTTTACTCTTCTTTTCCTGCATTGCTGTAGTCATCCTTATAGAAATAAAAGAAGATATAATATATAAAACTGGAATAATGTATACTGTATAATCTGTCATATTCTGTTGTGGTATTTTACTTAAATCTAGCCCTAAGAAGTTCATTTGTATGTTTAATTTTTCAATATTTTGATCATCTGGGTTCTTTTCCTTTAACAATTCATGTTCTCTTATAATATCAATCTCTGGATAAACTTGACTTACGGCTTTACCATTTTCCTGTAGTTGTGTTATATAATTATTTATATTATCTTGTGGTATCTTTTCCATAAATGTTAATGGACTTCTTACTAAATAGAATATTGATAATAATAAAAGTAACTGAATTATTGCTGTTAAACATCCACTAAAAGGACTCATGTTTTCTGTTTTATACAAATCCATCATTGCTTGATTCATCTTTTCTGGATCATTTTTGTATTTAAATTGAATTACTTTCATTTTCTCTTGCAATTCACTACTCTTTTTTACTGTTTTTTGCTGCTTTATTGAAAGTGGTAGTAAAATTAATTTTATTATTACTGTAAATAAAATTATTGCTATACCATAGTTATTAACCAGTCCATATAAAAACTGTAATAAATAACCAAAAAGATTAGCAAAAAATTCAAACATTTACTATTTTCCCCCTAATCATTTATTTTAATGGGTCATATCCACCTTTTGAAAAAGGATTACATCTTAAAATTCTCCAAATTCCAAGGAATATTCCCTTACCTGCCCCATACTTTTCAATTGCTTGTTTGGTATATTCAGAACAAGTTGGATAAAATTTGCAATTAATATTCTTGCTTTTTAGCCATGTTGAAATATACTTTTGATATTGCTCAATAAGCCATATCATTATTCTTTTCATTCATTTTCCTCTATTAAAATTCCTGCTTTATCAAATATTTTATAAATATCTTTTTTTATATTTTTATAATTAGCATTTTTTATATCAATTTTTCTTTTCCATAAAAAAACTATAGAATTGCCTGTACTTATATTAGATTCTATATTTTTATAACCTTCTCTTATTAATCTTTTTATATAATTTCTTTTGGTTGCTTTAGCAATCTTTGTTCCTATCGCAATCCCCAAAAGATTTTCATCTCTTAAATTATTTTTTATAATAAAAGCTTCTATACAGAATCCTGAAAAATACTTTCCTTTTGATAAAACATTTTTAAATTCATAATTTTTTTTTAACATTTTTGTTTTTTTCATTATCGATTCTTCCATTCCAAAATAAAGTAGAATTAATGAAAAAAGATATAAAACTTAATTATATATTTGGTAAAAGGCTCGCAATCTTTGCGGCCTTACACAAAAATTAATTAAATTAAGCTGTTAATTTTTTTCTACCTTTTTGTCTTCTAGCTTTTAATACATTTCTTCCAGATTTTGTTTTCATCCTTTTCATAAATCCGTGTTCTTTCTTTTCTTGTCTATTTTTTGGTTGATATGTTCTTTTCATTTCTTAGCACCTCCTACTGCTTTTTATAAAAATTCCTTTTTTAAGGAAAATATTTTCAAATTTACAAAATAACAAGTATATCGATTATACATTATAAAAACTATAAATGTCAAGAATTTTTAATAAATTTTTTATGTTTTTTTGTAACACAATTGTAATAATTTCGTAGTTTTCCACAGATTTTCAGACAATTATCCACAATTTTAATTTTTTTTCCACAATCTTATTGACTTATTATACTAAAATTTGTTATTATGTGTGAAGTAAAAAATAAGTGAGTTTTTTATTGATATCACTTGAATATTTGTTCGTATAAATTTCAGTTTTTTTTACAAAATCATTACAAACTTATCAACAGTTGTGGATAACTTTGTGGATAATTTTTTAGAAAGGATGATTTTAATGGCTATCGAAAAAGAAGAATTAATTGCGAAAATAAAAGAACTGTTAAAACCTGAAGTCACAAAAATATCTTATGATACTTGGATTATGCCATTAGATATTAGAAGTATTGAAGGGAATCATATAGTTTTTACAGCTAATTCCGAATTTCAAAAAGATTTTATCGAAAACAAGTATAAAAGTCTTATTTTTAATACTTTAAGATATATAACCAATAAAGATTGGACTTTTTCAGTTGTAGATTTATCAAAAGAAAACAATGACAATGATACAAAAGATATTATTACTAATAATCAAGATGTTTCCTCAGCAGAAATTGAAATAAACAAATCAACATTAAATCCAAAATATACTTTTGACACATTTGTTGTTGGTAATAATAATAGATTTGCACATGCTGCTGCTTTAGCAGTAGCAAATGACCCCGCAAAATCTTATAATCCTTTATTTTTATATGGGGGAGTAGGGTTAGGAAAAACCCATTTAATGCAAGCAATAGGAAATAGAATATTAGAAAAAAATCCTAATTCAAATGTCTTATATGTTACTTCTGAAAAATTTACAAACCAACTTATAAATGCAATTAAGGATAATAAAAATGAATTTTTTAGAAATAAATATAGAAATATAGATGTTTTACTTATTGATGATATTCAATTTATAGCTGGGAAAGAAAGAGTGCAAGAAGAATTTTTCCATACTTTCAATTCTTTATATGAAGATGGAAAACAAATTATTATATCTAGTGATAAACCACCTAGAGATATTCAATTTTTAGAAGATAGACTAAAATCAAGATTTGAGTGGGGACTACTTGCAGATATATCATGTCCTGATTATGAAACACGTTTAGCAATATTAAGAAAAAAAGCACAAGATGAAAATATTATAATAGAAGATTTCATTCTTTCAGATATAGCAAATAAAATTGACTCAAACATTAGAGAATTAGAAGGAGTATTTAATAAAATAGTTGCAAGAGCTTCTCTTACACATAGTCCAATTACTATTGAATTAGCTGAAAATATTATAAATGAATTTAAGTATGAAAGTGAAAAAGTAATATCTTCTGACTTTATAAAAGAAACCGTTGCAAAATACTTTAGTATTAATAAAGACGATTTATCAGGTAATAAAAGATCAAACGATATAGCTTTTCCAAGACAAATAGCAATGTACCTTTGTAGAGAAGTTGCTAGTATGTCATATCCTCAGATTGGTATAGATTTTGGTGGTAGAGATCACTCTACAGTAATGCATGCTTGTAGAAAAATTGAAAAAGAAGTTAAAGAAAAAAATAATACAAAGTTAATTGTGGATAGTGTGAAAAATATAATCATAAATGGTAAACAATAGTTGTCGAAAAAGAAAGAAAATATTTTTAAAATTTATGTTTGAAAAATTTATGTTTGGAAAAACTAAAGCTTTCTTTTCTTACGGAACAAATATATTGATTATCCACAAGCATTTGTTAATAATCTGTTTATAAACTGTGTATATTTCAATTTTACACAATTGAAATATTTGAGTGTGGATTATTTTAAAAGTTTTCCACTAAGTTATAAACATCATTTTTCTTAGGGACATCAATTATCAACATAGTTTTCCACAGTTTCCACACAACCTAATACTATTACTACTATAAAATATTAATTATTTATAAAAAATATAAAGGAGGAAGTCAAAATGAAATTTGTATGTTACAAAGACAAAATTATTAAAGCTTTAAATTCCGTAGTAAAAGGTGTAGCATCTAAAACTACAATGCCAATACTAGAAGGAATATTAATTCAAACTAATGATAAAGAGATAAAATTAACTACATATGATTTAGAAATTGGAATAGAATATGTAATGGAATGTGAAGTACAAGAACAGGGAAGTACAGTTGTAAATGCTATAATGTTTAGTGAAATCATAAGAAAATTACCAGATACAGAAATTTATATTTCATTAAATGACAAAAATTTATTAGAAATAGAATGTGAAGGATCTTTATACAAATTAGCAACTATGAATCCAGATGAATTTCCAGAACTTCCAAAAATAGAAGTTGAAAATTCAATAGAAATAGAACAAAACACACTAAAAAACATGATAAGAAAAACAATTTTTGCAGTAAGTGCTGAAGAAAGTAGGCCAATTTTTACAGGATGCTTATTTGAAATAGAAAATAATAAATTAAATGTTGTAGCTGTTGATGGATTTAGATTAGCTTTAAGAAGTATTTATCTAAATAAACAAACAAATGATTTTAGTGCAGTAATACCAGGAAAAACTTTAAATGAAGTAAATAAAATTATTTCTGATTCTTTTGAACCTGTAAAAATCGGAATTGCAAAAAATCAAGCTTTATTTGAAATGGATAATTGTAAAGTTGTGACAAGAATATTAGATGGAGAATTTTTAAATTATAAAAATGTTATTCCAAGTAACTGGGAAACAAGAATGAAAGTAAACAAGAATAGTTTACAAAATAGTTTTGAAAGAATTAGTTTAATTTCAGCATCAAGTGTTGAAAAAGAAAAGAAATATCCAGTAAAAGTACAAGTTGATATAGGAAAAGTAATTATTTCTTGTACAAATCAAACAGGTGATGCTAAAGAAGAATTATACGTTTCGACAGAAGGAAAAAATTTAGAAGTAGGATTTAATCCAAAATATTTCTTAGATAGTTTAAAAGCAATTGATGATGAAGAAGTATATGTAGAATTTGGAAGTAGTATATCACCATGTTTAATAAAATCTGTTGATAATAATGATTATACATATATGATTTTACCTATTAGATTAAAAGAATGAAAAATAAAAAATAGCAAAGAGATAACTTATTATCTCTTTTTTTTATCCACAATTTATGATTTTTTTGTGGATAACTTAGTGTAATAAACGTAATAGAAAAATTGAGTAAAAAAAAAAAAAAAATAGATAAAAAAAGAAAATATAATAAATTTTATAAAATATGAAAAAAAATATATA
>CALXAY010000018.1 GCA_944386415.1 uncultured Clostridia bacterium
GTGTAAATCAAGAAACAGATACTGTAACAAATACTTTTAATGTACCAGGAGAAAATATAACAGTAAAAGCAACAAAATCATGGGACGATAATGAAGATGTAGCAGGAAAGAGACCAGAAAGCGTAACAATACAAGTAAAAGACGGAGATAGAGTAGTTGCAAGCGAAGAAGCAAATGAAGAGAATAACTGGACAGTAGAAATTGATGTACCAAAATATGACGCTTTAGGAAATGAAATAAGCTATACAGTAGATGAAGCAGATTTAGGAAGTATATTCTATACAGAAGCAAATAGTGAAATTACAGGAGACATGGCATCTGGATATACAGTGACAAATACTTTCGAAGTACCAAATGATACTATAGAAATACCAGTAACAAAAGTATGGGATGATAATAGTAACTTTGCAGGAAAGAGACCAATAAGTGTAACAGTAAAATTAACAGGAAGTGACGGAACAGAAAAAGAACAAGAATTAAATAATAGCCATACAGTAGATAATAACATAAATGTATGGACATATACATTTACAGAACTTCCAAAATACGATAGTTTAGGAAATGAAGTAGTTTATACTTTAAATGAAGAGAATGTAGATAGTATATTCTATACAGAACAAAATACAGTAGTAGATCAAGAAAGTAAGACAGTAACAAATACTTTTGAAGTACCAGGTGATACTATCGAAGTACCAGTAACAAAAGTATGGGATGACAACAGTAATGTTGCAAATAAGAGACCAACAAGTGTAACAGTAAAATTAACAGGAAGTGATGGAAAAGAATATACAAAAGAACTAAATATTAGTAATGAAGTAAATGGCGATGTAAATACATGGACATATACATTTACTGAATTACCAAAATATAACAGTGTAGGTAATGAAATAACTTATGCTTTAAGTGAAGAGCCAACAGAAAGTATATTCTATACAGAAGAAAATAGTGAAATCTCAGGAGATATGAAATCTGGATATACAATAATAAACAGATTTGTAGTACCAGATGATAAAGTAAGTATAGATGTAAGTAAAGTTTGGGTAGATACAGCAGAACAAAAAGATAAAAGACCAACAGGAGTAACAGTAGTTCTAAAGAACGGAGAAGAAGAGGCAGGAAGAAAAGAATTAAATAATACTGATGGATGGTCATATACATTTAGTAATTTAGCAAAATACGATAGTTTAGGAAATGAAATAAATTATACAGTAGAAGAAGCAACAACAAATAAATTCTATACAAGTAGTATTTCAGGAGATATGGATAGTGGATATGTAATAACAAATACATTCCAAGTACCAGATGAAAAAGTAGAAGTACCAGTAACAAAAGTATGGAACGATAACAGCAATGTAGCAGGAAAGAGACCAACAAGTGTAACAGTAAAATTAACAGGAAGTGATGGAACAGAAAAAACACAGAAATTAACTATTGTAAATGTAGACATTGAAAACACAGATAACTGGACATATACATTTAAAGAACTTTCAAAATACGATAGTAATGGAGACGAAATAAACTATACTTTAAGTGAAGAGCCAACAGAAAGTATATTCTATACAGAAGAAAATAGTGAAATTACAGGAGATATGACAAGTGGATATACAGTAACAAACAGATTTGTAGTACCAGAAGAAAAAGTAAGTGTAGATGTAAGTAAAGTTTGGGTAGATACAGCAGAACAAAAAGATAAAAGACCAACAGGAGTAACAGTAGTTCTAAAAAACGGAGAAGAAGAGTCAGGAAGAAAAGAATTAAATAATACTGATGGATGGTCATATACATTTAGTAACTTAGCAAAATATGATAGTTTAGGAAATGAAATAAACTATACAATAGAAGAAATAACAACAAATAAATTCTATACAAGTAGTATTTCTGGAAATATGGTAGAAGGATATGTAATAACAAACACATTTACAAGACCAGAAGAAACAACAGAAATAACAGTAAATAAAGTATGGGACGATAATAGTGATGAAGCAGGAAGACGTCCAGACAGTGTAACATTAAAGGTAACAGGAAATGGAGAGACATATACACAAGAAGTAACAGGAAGTGGAGATACATGGAGTTATACATTTACAGAACTTCCAAAATATGATGCAAATGGAGATGAAATAGAATATACAGTAGACGAGGAAGAGTTAACTGAAAATAGCGAATTTTATTTGAAGAGTGTAAATCAAGAAACAGATACTGTAACAAATACTTTTAATGTACCAGGAGAAAATATAACAGTAAAAGCAACAAAATCATGGGACGATAATGAAGATGTAGCAGGAAAGAGACCAGAAAGCGTAACAATACAAGTAAAAGACGGAGATAGAGTAGTTGCAAGCGAAGAAGCAAATGAAGAGAATAACTGGACAGTAGAAATTGATGTACCAAAATATGACGCTTTAGGAAATGAAATAAGCTATACAGTAGATGAAGCAGATTTAGGAAGTATATTCTATACAGAAGCAAATAGTGAAATTACAGGAGACATGGCATCTGGATATACAGTGACAAATACTTTCGAAGTACCAAATGATACTATAGAAATACCAGTAACAAAAGTATGGGATGACAATAGTAACTTTGCAGGAAAGAGACCAACAAGCATAACATTAAAATTAACAGGAAGTGATGGACAAGAATATACACAAGAATTAAATGCGGAAGGTAATGAAGTAAATACATGGACGTATATATTTACTGGATTACCAAAATACGATAGTGTAGGTAATGAAATAACTTATACTTTAAGTGAAGAGCCAACAGGAAGTATATTCTATACTGAAGAAAATGCTGATATTACAGGAGATATGACAAGTGGATATACGATAACAAATAGATTTGTAGTACCAGATGAAAAAGTCGAAGTACCAGTAACAAAAGTATGGGACGACAATAGTAATGAAGCAGGAAAGAGACCAACAAGTGTAACTGTAAAATTAACAGGAAGTGATGGACAAGAATATACAAAAGAACTAAATATTAGTAATGAAGTAAATGGCGATGTAAATACATGGATATATACATTTACTGAATTACCAAAATATAATAGTGTAGGTGATGAAATAACTTATGCTTTAAGTGAAGAGCCAACAGAAAGTATATTCTATACTGAAGAAAATACTGAAATTACAGGAGATATGAAATCTGGATATACAATTATAAACAGATTTGTAGTACCAGATGATAAAGTAAGTATAGATGTAAGTAAAGTTTGGGTAGATACAGCAGAACAACAAGATAAGAGACCAACAGGAGTAACAGTAGTTCTAAAAAACGGAGAAGAAGAGTCAGGAAGAAAAGAATTAAATAATACTGATGGATGGTCATATACATTTAGTAACTTAGCAAAATATGATAGTTTAGGAAATGAAATAAACTATACAATAGAAGAAATAACAACAAATAAATTCTATACAAGTAGTATTTCTGGAAATATGGTAGAAGGATATGTAATAACAAACACATTTACAAGACCAGAAGAAACAACAGAAATAACAGTAAATAAAGTATGGGACGATAATAGTGATGAAGCAGGAAGACGTCCAGACAGTGTAACATTAAAGGTAACAGGAAATGGAGAGACATATACACAAGAAGTAACAGGAAGTGGAGATACATGGAGTTATACATTTACAGAACTTCCAAAATATGATGCAAATGGAGATGAAATAGAATATACAGTAGACGAGGAAGAGTTAACTGAAAATAGCGAATTTTATTTGAAGAGTGTAAATCAAGAAACAGATACTGTAACAAATACTTTTAATGTACCAGGAGAAAATATAACAGTAAAAGCAACAAAATCATGGGACGATAATGAAGATGTAGCAGGAAAGAGACCAGAAAGCGTAACAATACAAGTAAAAGACGGAGATAGAATAGTCGCAAGCGAAGAAGCAAATGAAGAAAATAGCTGGACAGTAGAAATTGAAGTACCAAAATACAATAGCTTAGGAAATGAAATAGTATATACAGTAGATGAAGCAGATTTAAGAAACAAATTCTATATAAAAGAAAATAGTGAAGTTACAGGAGATATGGAATCTGGATATACAGTAACAAATAAATTTGAAGTACCAGATGAAAAAGTAAGTGTAAATGTAAGTAAGGTCTGGATGGATACAGAAGCACAACAAGATAAGAGACCAAGTTCTGTTACAGTAGCAGTAAAAAATGGAGAGACAGAAGTAGAAAGAAAAGAATTAAATGCAACAAATGGATGGAAAGAAACATTTACAGATTTAGCTAAATACGATAGTTTAGGAAATGAAATAAACTATACAGTAGAAGAAGTAACAACAAATGAGTTCTATACATATACAGGAGCTACAGGAGATATGGAATCTGGATATGTGATAACAAATACATTTACAAGACCAGAAGAGACAACAGAAGTAACAGTAAATAAATACTGGAATGATAATAATAATTTAGCTGGAAAAAGACCTACAAGTGTAACATTAAAAGTAACAGGAAATGATGAAACTTATACACAAGAAGTAACAGGAAATGGTGACACATGGACATATACATTTACAGGACTTCCAAAATATGATGAAAATGGAAATGTAATAAATTACACAGTAGATGAAGAAGACGTAGGAAGTATATTCTATGAAAAAGAAGAAACAATTTTAGGAGATATGACTAGTGGATATACAATAACAAATACTTTTGTAGTACCAGATGAAAAAGTAAGTGTAGATGTAAGCAAAGCATGGGTAGACACAGAAGCACAACAAGATAAGAGACCAAGTTCTGTTACAGTAGCAGTAAAAAATGGAGAGACAGAAGTAGAAAGAAAAGAATTAAATGCAACAAATGGATGGAAAGAAACATTTACAGATTTAGCTAAATACGATAGTTTAGGAAATGAAATAAACTATACAGTAGAAGAAATAACAACAAATAAGTTCTATACATATACAGGAACTACAGGAGATATGGAATCTGGATATGTAATAACAAATACATTTACAAGACCAACAGATACAATAAATGTAATTGCTAATAAGGTATGGGCAGATACAGATGAACAAGCTTCAAGAAGACCATCGAGTGTAACATTGGTAGTAAAAAATGGTGAAACTGAAGTTGAAAGCAAAGTAATAACATCAGATAATCTAGTAACTGGAACAACAAATCAATGGACAATAGAATTTACAGAGCTAGATAAATACGATTCTAATGGAGACGAAATAGAGTATACATTAGAAGAAAGAGAAACAGATTCTGGAGACTTAAAATTCTATGAAGTTGAAGAAAATAATGTAGAATTTGTAGACAATCAAGCAACAATAAGAAATAACTTTGTAGTACCAGATGATACAACTCAAGTTACAGTAACAAAAGTATGGAATGATAATAATGATACAAATGGAAGAAGACCAGAAAGTATTGTATTAAAGGTAATAGGAAACGGACAAGAATATAGTGAAGTAGTAACAGAAAAAGAAGGATGGGCACATACATTTACAGATTTACCAAAATACGATGCAAATGGTAAAGAAATAGTTTACACAGCATCAGAGGAAGAAGTAAATAATGGAGACTTAAAATTCTATAAAAAAGCTAGCGTACGTGGAGATATGACATCAGGATATACAGTGGTAAATACGTTTACAGTACCAGAAGAAAAAGTAGAATTAACCGTAAATAAAGTATGGGAAGATAATACTATACAAAGTGAAAGAAGACCAGAAAGTATTGCATTAAAGGTAACAGGAAATGGACAAGAATATATTGAAGTAGTAACAGAAGAAGAAGGATGGGCACATACATTTACAGATTTACCAAAATATGATGCAAGCGGTAAAGAAATAGTTTACACAGTGTCAGAGGAAGAAGTAAATAGTGGAGACCTAAAATTCTATACAAGTAGTGTAGGAACGGTAACAAACTTAGATGAAAATAGTAAGCAAGTAACAATAACAAATAAATTTGTTAAACCAGATGATACAACAGATGTGACAGTAACAAAAGTATGGGATGATAATAGTAACTTTGCAGAGAAGAGACCAGAAGGCGTTAAATTATTGCTAAAAGATGGAACGGAAACTATTGGAGAGCAAGTAGTAAGTTCATCAAATGAAGTAAGTGGAGACAGTAACAGGTGGAATTATACATTTACAGGAGTAGCAAAATACGATGATAATGGACAAGAGAAAGTATATACAGTAGATGAAACAGAAGTAAATGGAGGAGATTTACAATTCTATAATAAGAATGTAAATGGACTAACAGTAACAAATGTATTTACACAAGATATAAGTACAGTAGATATACCTGTAACGAAAGTATGGGAAGATAATGACATTCAAGAACAAAGAAGACCAGCAGGAGTAATAATAGTACTAAAAGCAAATGGAGAAGAAAAAGCAAGACAAAAGATAACAGGAAGTGGAGATACATGGAATTATACATTTGAGGACTTACCAAAATATGATGAATATAATAATATAATCAACTATACAATCGAAGAAGAAGAACTAAACAGTGGAGACTTAAAATTCTACACATCAAGAATAGATGGATATACAATAACAAATACATTTACAAGACCAACTGATACAGTAAGCTTAACAGTATATAAAATATGGGAAGACCAAAGAAATATATATAACAAACGTCCAGATCAAATAAAAGTAATAGTAAATGATAGCAAGGGTATAGTAACAACAGGATTAGTAAGTAAAAATAATAAATGGACAGGAGTAATAAATAATTTAGCAAAATATGATGAAAATGGACAAGAAATAACATATACAGTAGCTGAAGAAGAAGTATCAGAAGGAAGCTTATTCTACTATGAAGGAACAGTAGGAAGTGTAAATAAAGTATCAGAAAATAAATTATCAGTAGCAATAACAAATAAGATGGTAAGAATACCAGGAACAGTAACAGTAAAATACATAGATAAAAGTACAGGACTAGAAATATCAGATGCAGTAATAAAAGAAGGAATAGTAGGAGATACATTTGATATAACAGAAGATGAAAGAGAAATAGAAGGATATACATTAATAGAAAGACCAGAAGAAATGACAGGAGAATATACTACGGAAGCACAAGAACTTGTATATTACTATGCAAAAAATACAAATGTTGTTGTTAAATACTTAGAAAAAGATAACACACCAGAAGATAATACAGACAATGTAAAATTAGCAGAAGAAGTAGAGATTCCTGGATATGAAGGTTTAGAATATAATGTGGATGACAAAAAGTTAAAAATAGAAGGATATACTCTAGTATCTAATAGTGGAAACCTAAGTGGAAAAATGGAAAGAGACGGAACAGAGGTAATATACTATTATGCTAAGAATACAACAGTAACTGTTAAATATGTAGAAAGAGACAATGTTGCTAATGAATTAGCAGAAGAGCAGATAATTTCAGGATATGAAGGATTATCTTATGACACATCAGATAAGAAACTAAGTATAGAAGGATATACATTAGTAGGAAATAGCGAAAATGTAAGTGGAATAATGACAGAAGAAGGAATAACAGTAACATACTATTATGCTAAAAATACAAATGTAATAGTTAAATACTTAGAAAAAGACGATACAGCAAGTGATACAGATAATAAAGAGTTAATACCAGATATAAAAATCTCTGGATATGTAGGAAAAGATTATGAAACAGAGCAAAAACAATTATCAGGATATACATTTGTAGAAGTAAAAGGAGAGACAACAGGAACAATGACAGAAGACCAAATAGTAGTAGTATACTATTATGCACAAAATACAAGTGTAAAAGTAGAACATATAGACAGAGAAACAAATGAGGTATTAGCAGAAGAAACAATTACTGGAAAAGTAGGAGATGTGGCATATACACAAGCAAAAGACATAGAAGGATATGTATTGGTAGAAGCACCTTCTAACCCTAATGTAACTATGACGAAAAATGAGCAAGTAGTAAGATATTACTATGCACATATATCAGGAGGAGTAATAGAAAAACATATAGATGAAATAACAGGAAATGTAATAGAACAGAAATTACATGAAGGAAATGAAGGAGATACATATAAGATAAATTCTAAAGAATTTGCTGGATATGACTTAGTAACAGATAAACTACCTACAAATAGTTCAGGAACAATGCTAAAAGATGAAGTAATAGAAGTAAAATACTATTACATAAAGAAAGCGAAGGTAGTAATTAGCTATGTAGATAAAGATACTGGAGAAAAAATAGCACAAGATGAAGAAATAACAGGACACGAAGGCGATAGCTATGCTATAGAAGGAAAAGATATTTCTGGCTATAATATAGTAGAAAACTCTGGAAATACAAGTGGAAAGATGGTAGTTACAGTAAATGAAGATGGAACATTTAATATAGAGACAAATGTAACATTCTATTATAAGAAAGTAGCAGGAGGAGTAGTAGTAAATCATATAGATATAGCAACAGGAGAAGTAATAGAAAGTTCAAGAAAAGACGGAAATGTAGGAGACAGATACGAAACAAGTGCTGAAGAAATACCAGGATATGACCTAGTAATAGATAGACTTCCTGAAAATAGCAGTGGAGAGATGACAGAGGAAGAAATAGTTGTAAATTACTATTATCAAAAACAAACAAAAGTAATAGTACAATGCATAGATAAATTAACAGGAAAAGAATTACAGAGAGAAGAGATAATAGGACACATTGGGGATGAGTATGAGACAGAAGAAAAAGTATTTGATGGATATGATTTAGTACAAAGACCATCAAATGAAACAGGAGAAATGACAGAAGAAGAAATAGTAGTTAAATACTATTATAGAAGAAAAGCAGAAGTAGAGATCAAATACATAGAAAAAGAAACAGGATATGAAATAGCAGAGAGTGACTTAATAAATGGATATGTAGGTGATGGCTACGAAGCAGAAGGAAAAGAAGTTCCATATTATACTCTAATAGAAGGAGCAACAAACTGGACTGGAACAATGACAGAAGAGAAAATAACAGTAATATACTACTATAGAAAACAACTATTTAACTTAGGAGTAGATATGTGGATAGGAAGTGTAAACATAAATGGAATAAGCACACCAGCACAAAGTATAAGTAATAGTGATGAAATGTACAAAGTGGATATAAACAGAAATAAGGTAGACACAGCAATAGTAAAAGTAACATATACGATAAGAATAACAAATACAGGAGAAATAGAAGGAACGGTAGGAAAAGTAGCAGATATAATACCACCAGGAACAAGTTATTATCAAGAAGACAATAATATCTATTGGGATAATAATAATGGCATCTTAACAACAGATGAGTTAAAAGATGAAATAATACAACCAGGAGAATATAAAGAAATAGAGATAACACTAAGATGGAATATAGATAACTACTTTGGACAAAAAGATAATATAGTAATGTTAACAGAAATAAAAAATCCTGCCGGATTCCAAGATTCAGTAAGAGAAGATAATAGTGACTTATCAAGTAAGCTACTATCAATAGCAACAGGATTAGACAGAAATGATAGAATAGTAATAATAGGAATAGTAGAAATAGTATTTGTTATAATAATAGGATTATTACTAAGTTATGATAATAAGGGAAAACATATGAAAAAGCATAAATATTTACGAAGGATAAAATAAAACCATAATAACACTTATAAAAAGGAATCAGAAAATAATTTCTGATTCCTTTTTATGTAGTTCAACAAATTAGAATCTTAAAAACTATAATAAAAATGAATTAAAACATTTGACTTAAGACTTACGGATTGTTATAATAGGACTGTTAATTAAATAGTTCTATTAGTGTTTTTAGAACAAAAGATTAACAGAAAGAAGGAATAAAATGGATAAAGTTATAAAAACAATAGCAGAAGAATTAAACATAAAGGAAAAACAAGTAGAAAATGCAATTAAATTAATAGATGAGGGAAATACAATACCTTTTATCGCACGTTATAGAAAAGAAGTTACAGGAGGATTAAGTGACGAAATTCTTAGAGATTTAGGAGAAAGATTGGCTTATTTAAGAAATTTAGAGCAAAGAAAAGAAGAAGTTGTAAAATCAATAGATGAACAAGGAAAATTAACAGATGAAATATTGCAAGCAGTTGCAATAGCTAAAACTTTAGCAGAAGTTGAGGATATTTATAGACCTTATAAACAAAAAAAGAAAACAAAAGCAACTGTTGCTAAAGCAAAAGGATTAGAGCCACTAGCAAATATCATATTAGAACAAAAGGAAACTAAAGATATAAAAGAAATTGCAAAAGAATATATAAATATAGATAAATTAAGTGAAGAAGATAAGAAAAATAAAGATAAAGTAGTGGCAACTGCTGAAGATGCAATAGGAGGAGCATTAGATATAATTGCTGAAATAATATCTGATGAGCCAAAATATAGAAAGCAAATAAAGAAAATTTGTTATA
Source organism: uncultured Clostridia bacterium (assembly GCA_944386415.1). GTDB lineage: Bacteria > Bacillota > Clostridia > TANB77 > CAG-508 > CAG-269. The sequence continues at coordinate 10,412 of CALXAY010000018.1, forward strand.
GAGAAGGTTTAATTGTAACAAAAGCAGCAAATGAAGATGAAAAATCTAATTATGAAATGTATTATGATTATAATGAGGCTATAAAATACATACCAAGTCATAGAATCTTAGCAATAAACAGAGGAGAAAAAGAAGGATTTTTAAAAGTTAAAATAGAAAAACCTGAAGATAAAATATTAAATTACATTGAAAGAGACATAATAAAAGGAGATACTCAATTTACATCTATGCTGAAAGAGACGGTTTTAGATAGTTTTAAAAGATTAATAGAACCTTCAATTGATAGAGAAATCCGCTCTGACTTAACAGAAAAAGCAGAAGAAAAAGCAATTAAGGTATTTGGTAAAAATTCTAAACAATTGTTGTTAGGAGCTCCTATAAAAGGAAAAACAGTTATGGGATTTGACCCAGCATATAGAACTGGATGTAAAATAGCAGTAATTGATGAAACAGGAAAGGTGTTAGATTATACAACAGTATATCCAACAGAACCACAAAATGATATAGAAGGAGCAAAAGAAGAATTATTAAAACTGATAGATAAAGACAAAGTAGATATGATAGCAATTGGAAATGGTACAGCATCAAGAGAATCTGAAATGTTTGTAGCTGATATAATAAAAGAAGCAAAAAGAGATGTTCACTATGTAATTGTAAGTGAAGCGGGTGCATCTGTATATTCTGCTTCTAAGCTTGCAACAGAAGAATATCCAGATATAAATGTTTCAATAAGAGGTGCAATTTCAATTGCAAGAAGATTGCAAGATCCATTAGCTGAGCTTGTTAAAATAGATCCAAAAGCAATAGGTGTTGGACAGTATCAACATGATGTAAATCAAAAGAAATTATCTGAAAGTTTAACAGCAGTTGTAGAAGATAGTGTTAATAAAGTTGGAGTAGATGTAAACACAGCAACACCATCACTTTTATCTTATGTTTCTGGAATTAATAATACAATTGCTAAAAATATTGTAAAATATAGAGATGCAAACGGAAAATTAAAAAATAGGAAAGAGTTACTAAAAGTTCCAAAGCTTGGAAAAGTAGCATATGAGCAATGTAGTGGTTTCATTAGAATATATGATGGAGATAATCCATTAGAAGTAACAGCAGTTCACCCAGAAAGTTATGAGGCTACAGAAAAATTGTTGAAAAAAATAGGATTTAACAAAAATGACTTAAAAAATAAAGAAAAATTAGAAGATTTAAGAAACAAATTGAAGAATGTAAATGTAGAAGAAATGTCTAAGGAATTAAATGTAGGAGAGATGACACTATCAGATATAATAGAAGAATTATCAAGGCCAGGAAGGGATCCTCGTGAGGATATGCCAAAACCTATTCTAAGAAATGATGTTTTAAAATTAGATGATTTAAAAGAGGGGATGGTACTTTCCGGTACAGTAAGAAATGTAATTGACTTTGGAGCCTTTGTAGATATTGGAGTTAAGCATGATGGTTTAGTACATATTTCTGAAATGAGTGATAAATATATTAAGAATCCATCTGATGTTGTATCTGTTGGAGATATAGTAAAAGTTAAAGTAATAAAAATAGATAGGGAAAGACAAAAAGTAGCTCTTTCTATGAAAATTTAATCTAGATTAAATAAAGAGAGTAGTTGATAACTATTCTCTTTTGTGATATTATGAGGAAAAAATAGGAGGTTAAATAAGATGAAAAATTTAGGTGATTATGATTGGTATTGTGACGAATGTAATGCATATTTAAATAATCAGAGTGGATTTCATGCTGATTGTGGAAGTTGGACTTGCACTAAATGTGGATATGTAAACTATATTAATGAAAATGAAATTTTAGATGAAGATGAATTAAATGAATTTGAAAATTCTGATTTTGATTCATATAATGATTACGTAGAAGATAGAGATTCAGGTGAAGGACTTAGTGTATATGATGCAGCATTAATTTGGGCTTCTCATGGGAGAGATGAAGACTATACATTTGGATATTCTGAAGAAGAATTAGAAGATGCACTAAGATAATTAAATATAGAAATAATATACAAGTATATAAAAAAGAAGCAGTAATGCTTCTTTTTATATAAATCTAATTATTAGTATATGTATTATTCATTTTCAATTTTAGTATACTTTTCTTGAATCTCTTTTATTTCATCATAATGGTTTTCTAAAATATCCAAGAAAATATCTGTCAAATTAGGATCAAATTGAGTTCCTCTATTTTTTCTAAATTCTTCTTTAATAATGTCTAAAGGTAAAGAATCACGATAAGACCTTCTGGAGCTCATAGCATCAAAGCTATCTGCTATAGATGTAATTCTAGCTAGATATGGTATATTTTCTCCAGCAAGTTTACTTGGATAACCATTACCATCATATCTTTCATGATGATGTTCAACTATTGGTAAAATATTTTGGAATATTTTTGCATGTGATAAGATATGTATACCAATATTTGGATGTTGCTTAATTTGAGAATATTCATCTTCAGTTAGTCTTGAATCTTTTTGAATAATGCTATCTGGAACACCAATTTTTCCAATATCATGGAACAATCCACCTACTCTTAAAGTATCTAAGTCAGCCTCTGGTAACTTTAAGTGTTTTCCAATTAATACAGAAAATTCAGAAACACGATCAGAATGACCACGTGTATATGTGTCCTTTGCTTCTACAGTATAACGTAAAGTTTGTATGCTTTCTAAATATGCCTGTTCCAGTTTTTCATATGTATCAGATAATTCTTCATTAATTTTTTTAATCTGGTTCATTTGAGCAATAGACTTTATACCAGATTCAATAAGTAATAAAAGCTGGTCAAATTTATCACTTTTTTCACAATAACCTTGAATATCTAATCTTCTGATAGTTTCTAGCGGTGGAGCTAAATCCTTGTGACCTGTAAGTAATAAAATATATAAATCTTTATTGAATTTCCTAATTTCCTCAACAACTTGATCACCATGAATAGGTGTCATAATAAAGTCTAATATCATTAAATCAAAATGTTCATTTCTAACTAATTCTATTGCTTCTCTTGGATTAGTAACTCCTACGAAATCATAACCAGATCTTTTTAAAAAAATAGATAAAGAATCTACAATACCTTGTTCATCGTCAACTGCTATGATTTTGTAATTTTGATTTTCACCATTTTCTAAATTCTGCAATCCTTTTCTCATATCATACCTCATAATTAATATTATATTTTTCATCATTATATTAATAAAAATATTAAAAATCAAGAGTTTTGGTAATATTTTTTACCAAAACTCTTATGTTATCTAGCTAATATTTATCTATGTTATAAAGGTAATATTATAGTAAATGTGGTACCTTTATCAGGTTCTGATTCAAAAACAATATCTCCTCCAAAATGGGCTTTTATTGTTGAATAAGACATATATAGACCAAGTCCAGTTCCATTTTTTCCTTTGGTTGTAATCATCTCTTTAAATAACTTATCCTTAACCTTTTTAGGTAAACCACAACCATAATCTTTAACAGAAATGTATAGTTTATTATTTTTTTCTTCAACAATCAAATCAATTGTTTGTTCTGGTTTTCCATTATATGCTTGTATAGAGTTTGATATCATATTATTTATTACTTGTACTAAACTATTAACATCACCGTGTATAAGTCTATGTTCATCAGTTTTTACAGAAATATTTAAATAAATGATAGCATTTTTAAGTTCATGCTTCATTAAAATATCTACTCTTTTGATTAATTCTTCTACATCAAAAGTAACATTTTCTGTTTCTGATAAAGTGACAGCTTGTCCTTTAACTGCTGTAATAATGTCAGACATATATTCTGTATAATTTTTTATTTTAGATATCCAAGAATCCATATCTTTTGCAATATCATGATGATCTTGACTATTTACCTCAGGGTCATCAATTGAAGAGTCATATTCTTTAGTTAAATCAGTTAAAGCTTCGGCAGCACCAGAAATTGACATTATAGGTGTTTTTAAGTTATGAGCAATACCTCCGATTAATTGACCTAGTGAAGCAAGTCTTTCTCTTTCCATCAAAGTATCTTGACTATCATGGATTTTTTCAATATTTTTAATAGTCATTTCCTGAATCTTATTATAATAGTATGCAAGGTCACTAAATTCATCATTTGATACTATAGGCAAAATTTGACCTTTATCGATTGCTTCGGTATTTAAAGTGTTCAAAATATTTTTCAAACCATTAGAAGTTCTAACTAGGTTTGCTGAAATATTATGTGACCAGATTAATAAAAGAACAGAGTAAACTACCAATACTAAAATAATCAAGCCAAAATAATATAATAATAAATTTAAGTCTATAACAGGATATTTAAATCCAATATACCATGTTTCATTATTAGAATCTGTTAATTCCATAGTATATAATTGCTCATCTATACCAAATGATTCATATAAGAAGCCATCTGATTGATCAAAAAAGAAATCACGATAACTTAATACAAAGTCGCTAATATGACCTTCTGGATTAGATACATAAATTTCTTCATCATTAGGAGTTATAATAAAGTAATAATGAGATGAATCTTGTAAAGGAACAGAAGACAATATTTCTTTTAAATCATTCATATTAACTTGGTCTTCTGTTATATTTTTAGATTCTAAATAACCTTTATAATAACTTCCAGTAGCAAATCCCTCTTGTTGAACAGCTTTTGAATAACCTATTAATGATATGATAATTAATATAAGTGCTATAAAAGGAACCATTTGGAATAACAAGTTTTGAGAATTTGTTATTCTAAATCCAGTATGTTGCTCATATTTATTAGTTATTTCATAAGTTGATAGTATTACTTTATTTAGTATTTTTTGAGTTCCTATTAATAATACTATTGAAATAATAGCAGCAATTGCAATAATCATCAATGTAAATCTAAGTATAGCAAAAGTAGATGCAAGCATAATAAAATTAAAAATTATTCCAATTGAGATGATTAAAAATACTTGTACAAAAAATACTTTATAAGGTATATTTATACAATCTTTTCTTACTGCTTGTATTTCAGAATAAGAGATTTTTTCTTTTTTGTAGAATTTATCAATATAATGATAAATTCTAGGCATTAAAATTTTAAATGAAAGTAAGTGTACAGTTACGCCTATAATATATACAACTGTATATTGCTGTATATGAGTAAGAGTTTGTACTTCCCTCTGAAAAGCAAAGTTTTCTGAAAGGGGAGGGAAGTTTTGAACTAGTGGCATAATAAAATAGATTAGTATAACTGAAATCGCATCAATCAAGCAAATCATTAATATAAATTTCAGTTTAAAATTTTTAAATTCTTTAGTATGCATATCAAGTATCCTTCTTTCTATTAATTATTATCAAAAGATTGAATAATAGATAAAATCTTTTGTAAATATGAAATATCCACACTTGACCAAGATAAATTTAGTTTAGATAATTTATCAAGTGTTAAATCTTGTTTGTAAGTATTTAAATTATTATTTAAAATATATTCTTTTGTATATTCATCAGAATGTTTATTTAGTTCATTTAAAAACATATCTAACTTAACATCTACTATATCATAATCAAGTATTTTTAGTAAAGACAGTAAATTAGAAATTGAAATTTCTTTATCACTTAAAATATGATATATTGACTGATGGAAATCATTATTTAGAATAGCTAATATAAATTTAGAACATTCATCTACAGGACTAAATTCTAGCTTAATATCTAAAAATTCTTTGGCAATCATTTTACAATCAATAATAGCTTTTAAAGATGCAATAAAAACATTTTGTGTTTTGTTTTGTTGAAAAACACCATCAGAAAATCTAGGCATAATATTACCAAGTCTAAAAATGATAGCATTTAAGTTAGAATTATTGGTAGCATCTAGAATTTCTTTCTCAGCCTCAAACTTACTTATAAGATAAGGATTGTGGTTAAATATTTGTTTAAAATATAGTGTGTTTTCATCAAAAGCCTTTTCTAAAGTTTCTTTACCTTTAAAACCAGCTATAGATAAAGTAGAAATATGTGTTAAAGAAATAGTATTTCCACAAAAATCTATTAAATTACAAACACTTTTAACATTATCTTTTCTAATTTGTTGTGGTTTTACAAAATGTTTTACATTTGCAGCAGAATTAATTACAGTTGTTACAGTATTTTGCAATTTTTTATAAACATCCTTTTCTAGTCCTAATTCAAAAGCTGTAATATCACCATTTAGAATTTCTATTTTATCTTTAGCAAGCTTTAATAAATCTAATCTATTAGGAAAATAAAAATCAAACATTTTTTGTAATCTTTTCTTACCGTCCAAATTAATTTTATTTCTTATAATTGAATAGATTTTTTTAACATTTTTATTTAGCAATAAATCTTTTAATATATGTATTCCTAAAAAACCAGTAACGCCAGTAATTAAAATGCAAGATAAATCAAATTTTTTAACATTATTTAGAATATCTATGTTATCAATATTAGACAAGTCAGGTAACATTTGCGTTGAACTGTGATTATCAATAAAATAAGATAAATCTTTAATGTTTGGATTATTATATATATCTTGTATTGTAATGTTGTAATTTTGTAAAAATGTATATATTGAGGTTAAAGACAAAGAGTCTATTCCTAAATCATCTAAGAAATCATCAGTAATAGAAAAGTCATCTGTACCTACTAAATCTTTTATATAATTAAATAAAGTGATTTCAGTCTTAGTGGAAGGAGCAATTAGGCTATTTCTATTTTTTTCTAAAGTTTCTATTGCAATATTTTGTAGTACTTTACGATTAATCTTTCCAGAAGAATTTCTCGGAAATTCTTCAAGTTCTATAATTTTCTTAGGTTTCATATAAAATGATATATTATTATTTATAAAGTTTTTTATATTAAATAAAGGAATATTATCTCCTTTTTGTACTAAGAAAACAACAATTGCTTTAGTGTTTCTATAAGGTACTGCAACAGGGAATACTTCAAAGTGATTACCCAATAAAGTTTGAATCCTAGTTTCAACTTCATTTAATGCAACTAAATATCCACCATTTACTTTTACAACATCATCATTACGGCCGATAAATTCTATTTCTAAGTTTTTGTTTATTTTGGCAATATCACCAGTTCTATAAGCATTTACTTTTTTCTTTAAAATAGGGTTATATATTTTTACAAATCTATTTTTAGTTTGTTCAGGAAGATTTAAATAACCGCCTAGCTATATTTTTAATAGACAAATCATCTTCATATATAATTAATTCACCTTTAATACCAATAGGCATAAATTCACAATTGTTATTAATTATTGCAAGTCTTGCTCCATAAATTGGTGAGCCAATACTTGTATAATTATGTGACATTTCATATACACGGACATCTTTACAAGTTGTGAACATTGTTGTTTCCGTAGGACCGTAAAGGTTTAAAATCTTTAAATTACTATATTTTTCTAATAGATTCTGTAAAATATATGGCTTTAAAGTCTCCCCCCCAGTACCTAATATTCTTAAATGTGATAAGTCTGCATTTAAAAGTTTGTCTTGAATTGATATATGTTCAATCCATTTTGGTATTAAGAAAGATCTAGAAACATGATATTTTTCCATTAATCTAATAACTTTTTCAGGATTTAACTCTTCATCTTTTTTAGCTAAAAGTAATGTACCACCAAACAATAGAGCAGTATATATATCAATTCCAGATGCATCAAAAGAATATTTCAAAAGAGAAATAGAAACATCTTCACTTGTAGCTTTTAAAAGAGGGTCGTGTTTTATTGAGTAGCGTAAATTACATATGTTTTTATGCATAACCATTGTACCTTTAGGGTTTCCAGTAGAGCCAGAAGTATATATAATATAGGCTATATTTTCAGGTAAAATTTTAATATTGAAATTAGAAATTTTATTGTTTGCATGATAATCTATCTTATCAACATTTATTACATTATAAGATTCTGGCAATTTTTCAGCATAGTCTTTATGAGTTAAAATGCATTTAGGTTTACAGTCATTCAAAATGTAATTGATTCTAGATGCATCTTCATCTGGTAGTATAGGTACATAACAGCCACCAGCTTTTAAAGTTGCAAACATTGAGGTAATCATTTCTATGCTTTTATCAAAAAATAATGCAACAGGAGTATTGTTAGAAACCCCTAAATCTATCAATTCTTTAGTTAAGGTATTTATTTTCATATTTAATTCTTTATAAGAAATTATGTGATTACCACAAATAATAGCATTATTGTTTGGATATTCTTTTACAATATCTTCAAAAATTGAAACAACATTCTCATTTTGAAGGTTGCAAGAAGATTTGACATTTCCAGTATTATTAAATTGCTCTAATTTATTAACATCATCTGGTGAAAGAACATCAATAGTATTTAACTCTTCTTTTCCAGAAAGTATTTCATTTATTAAGTGCAAAATGACACTATTCATTCTTTTAATATCATCTTCGTTAAAACATGATAATAAATAATCATAATAAATCCAATTATCATGATTTAATGAAGAAAGATGTATTGTCAAAGGATTATTTTGTGCATCTAAAGAAAGCCAATAACATTCTCCCACATCATGATTAGTAGTTTGATTTTCTAATTGATTAATCTGATAAGAAAATCCTATTTCATATAAAGGAGAATTATCATTATTCTTTTTAGAGTATAATTCTTGTATTTCATGGTATGGAAAATTAGAATGTTTATATAATGATAAATTTGTTGATGTTATGTTTTTACATAAAGTATTAAAATCAATATCACAAGTTATATCAATAAGTAATGGCAAAGTAGATACAAACATGCCAGTACAATCTAATTCTTTTAATCTTTTTTGACGGTTTAAAAAAGGTGTACCAAATATTATTTTTTCAAAATTAAAAATTTTATAAAAATAAATTGCAAAAACGCCCAAAAAGAAAGCATATTCACTAATTTTATGCTCTTTACAATATAGAGAAATCTTATTAAATAAAGAGTTATCAATTAATTGTTCATAACGATGAGCTTTTTTGTCAAAAAAGTTACTATTATGAAATAATTTAGAAGCTGATAAATTACTAACATAAGAATCCCAAAATTTTTTATCCATATTATATTTTTCAGAATTAACATAGCTTTTTTCTCTATTAATTAAAGATAAATAACTAGTTTTAGCAGGTAAATCTAAATCTTCACCAGAAGATAATTTGCTATATATATCTTTAATTTGTTCCGCAACTTGAGTCATACCCCAAGCATCGGCAATTATATGATGGGCTTTATAAATAATAAATGTAAAATTAGGGGTAGCAATGATACAGAAGCGAAACAATTTATCTAATGTAATTTTGATTTTTTTATATTTATCAATTACACTAGATATATCATCAGTATCTAATTGAATTTTTTCAACATTAAAAGAAATGTTAGAATCAAAAAATTGTTGTAAATTATTTCCGTTTTTTAAAAATTTAAGATGAAAAGAATCGTTTAAGTTAATGATAGTATTTATAGTTTTTTCTAATAAATTTACATCTAAATTTCCTTTTAATTTCATAATAGTTAATATATGGCAAACAGCAGGATCATTTTCATTGACTTGTTGCATTTGCCAAATATTTTTTTGAGGGTTTGTTAATTCAAAAACATCCTTTGACATCATATTTCTCACCTTATATTAAAATATTTTATCTAGTAAAATTATATATTTTATTGTTATAAAATGTCAATAGAATAACAGAGTTCTTTTAGCATTTCTTTAGTAAAAGCTATTAGAAATTGATTAAAAATTTAAAAAAAGGAAACAATATTTTTGAGGTGGAATACTTGGGTAGAAGAAAAAAGAAGAATAAAGCTAAAAAAATAATATTTGTTTCTATTATTTTTATAATTATTTGGATATCTGGATTTTATTTATATACTACATATCAAAATATAGAAATAAATGAAAGTAACTATAAAGTAGAAAGACAACAATCCACAATAGAAGAACAAACTGTGGAAAATGTAGAAAAAAATAGCATAACAGTTGCAGATATGTTAGAAGAAACGACAGAAAAAGTAGTAGGAATTTCAAAATTAAAGAATACAGGAAGTAGTATATTTTCTAATAGTCAAGAAGGTGATTTAGGATTAGGAACAGGATTTATTGTAACGTCTGATGGCTATATAATAAGTAATAGTCATGTAACAGGTGAGAAATATAGTAAATGCTATGTTACATTGGAAAATGGAAATAGCTATGACGGAACTGTAGTCTGGAGTGATACGGATTTAGATTTATCTATTGTAAAAATTACTGCTAAGAATTTACCATATGTAAGTTTAGGAGATTCTAGTTCGATTAGAGTGGGGGAAAATGTTTATGCAATAGGAAATCCAATAGGATTTGAATTTAGAAGAACTGTAACATCAGGAATAATAAGTGCTAAGAATAGAACAATTAAAATAGAAGAAGAAAATAAATCTTCATATATGACAGATTTAATACAAACAGATGCAACAATAAATCCAGGAAACAGTGGAGGACCTTTAATTTATCCAAATGGAGAGGTCATTGGAATTAACACTGTAAAAATATCAACAGCAGAAGGAATAGGATTTGCAATACCAATTAATATAATAAAACCAATAATAGAGAGTTTTAAAGAAACAGGAACATTTGAAGAAGCAACCATTGGAATTTATGCTTATGATAAAGAAGTAGTACCATATTTAAATTCAAGTTACAATTCAATTAATTTTGACAAAGGAATATATGTAGCACAAATTACAAAAAATGGACCAGCAAGTAATACAGAATTAAAAGAAGCGGATATCATTATAAGTATAGATGAAAAAGAGTTAAATACGATGAATGATTTGAGAGAATATATTTATACAAAAAAACCAAATGATGAAGTAACACTTAAAATAACAAGAGGAAAAATAAAAAAAGAAATAAAACTAGTATTAGGAAAAAAATAATAAAAGAAAAACCCAAAGCAAAGCAATGGGAAAAGATAATTCTTTTTTTAAAGAAGGCTAGTTGTCGGTGACGTCATCAAACCAAGAAGCATTGAACTTACCATAGAACCCCTCAAGGGTGTAGTCAGTCTGCCAGGCGTAGACGTCTTCCTTTATGACAGTGTATACCTGCCCCACGACCAAAACAGACGGGTTAGAGCAATTGTAATAGCTCTCGGTACCACCGTTGTAGGAAACCTTCTTTACCATGAAATTCCTCCTTTTGCAATCGCAATACCTGTGCCTGAGATACTTAAGATGAATAGGAGTTAAATAATTCATCTAGGTATAATTATAACACAATTAACATAAAGAGTCAAAGCTATATTATTCTACATTTTCATCAATAAGATTAAATTTTCTAGAATAGTCTTTACTTTCTTTGTTAGACATATATACTTCAGAGCGATTTTGTTTTAAAAATTCTATTATTTCATACACATTAATCCATATTTCATTTGGACTATCTACTTGAGACTCATCAAAGATAAGTTGTATACCAAAATGAAGGTGAGGAACATTTATATTATTTACATTTTCTTTTATACTATATCCAGTCATGCCAAGATATCCAATAACATCACCAGCTTTTACGATATCACCTTCTTTTAAATTTTCAGCATAAGGGTGATTTTTTCTTAAATGTGCGTAATAATAATATTTTTTACCATCAAAACTTCTAATACCTATCCTCCAACCTCCATACTGATTCCAACCTAGATGTGCGATTGTGCCCGACTCTACTGCAATAATAGGAGTTCCAATGCTTCCCATTAAATCATTTCCTAAATGGGTTCTTTGAAATCCATAAGACCTAGATTTTCCAAAATCATCATAATGTGAAAAGGAATAATTTTTCGCAATTGGAAGAAATGCTTTAATACCATATTTTTTAGTAAGTATATATTGACCATTTTTATCAAGGATTTCGATTGAGTAATTACCAATAAAATTAGAAAGGACTGCAGAATAAGCTTCATAATAATAATTATAATATTTTAAATTTTTTGTAAATTTTTCTATTGTTTCGCCATTTTGTAATTCATTTATCAAATTGTCTAAATCAGATTTTTTAAAATTATCAAAATTACCACTGCATTTACAAGCGAGGTAGCTTAAAAGCTCTATCCAATTATATTTTATTTCAGAATTACTATTATGTGAGTCAATGTCTAATTTAGCAGTCAAATTCATAGCTTCAGAAGTAACATTAAAATCAACCCATTTTATATAATTATTTTCTTTTTCCTCATTATCTTCTTTAGCAAAAGATATGAAAATGAGAATAGAAAGAAATAGCATAAATAAAGTAAATAAACAAATTATAAGTTTTTTATTTATTTTAAAAGATTTAATTAGCAAAAAATTCACCCCATACAAATATATGGTAAAAATATTAATATTATGATAAGATATAAAAGGTAGACTTAATAACAAAAAAGAAAAAATAGAAACTGGTAGAGGGGAGTTTATAATGAATGAATTTATGAAAATTGCAAATGATAATGCTAAAAATGGAATAGAGAAAAAAGAAGGAGGGCCATTTGGAGCAGTAATAGTTGATAAAGATGGAAATATAATTTCAAATGGAAATAATAAAGTATTAAAAAATAATGATCCAACAGCACACGCAGAAGTTATTGCAATAAGAGAGGCTTGTAAGAAATTAAATACTTATGATTTATCAGATTACATTTTATACACTTCTTGCCAGCCATGTCCAATGTGCTTATCAGCAGCTATTTGGGCAAATATAAAGACTATATATTATGGTTGTACAAAAGAAGATGCAAATAATATTGGGTTTAGAGATGATATTATTTATGAGTATTTAAAAGGAGAAAATAAGAATTTAGTAAAATTAGAAAATATTGATAGAGAAGAGTGTTTAAAAACATTTGATAAATATAGCAAAGAAAAAGGAACAATATATTAAAAAAGAATAAAAGAAAGATGAAGAAAGTAAATGCTTACTTCATCTTTTTGTCTCTTACTTATTTTGAGGAATTGTTCTTATATGAACATCTCTTAATAAATCCATCTTAATATTACTTGGAGCTCCCATCATTAAATCTTGAGATTTACTATTTAATGGGAATGCAATTACATCTCTTATTGATTCAGTATTAGCTAAAAGCATTATCATTCTATCTATACCATGTGCTATACCTGCATGAGGTGGAGCACCATATTGGAATGCTGTGTATAAAGCACCAAATTTTGTTTTTACTTCTTCTTTAGTATATCCAGCCATTGAAAATGCTTTAAGCATTACTTCTATGGCATGATTTCTAACAGCTCCAGATGCAATTTCAACACCGTTACATACCATATCATATTGATATGCAAGTATTTCCAATGGAGCTTGATTTTCTAAAGCTTCTAATCCACCTTGTGGCATAGAGAATGGATTATGACTAAATGCAAGTTTTCCATCGTTATCTTCAAACATAGGAAAATCAACTATCCAACAAAATTCAAAACGATTATTATCAATTAATTCTAATCTTTTTCCTAATTCATCTCTTATTTGTCCTGCTAGTTTTTCAACTACACCAGAAACTTCTGCAACAAAGAAAATACAATCTCCTGGTTTTGAATTTGTTCTTTTTTGCATTTCAATTCTTGCTTCATCTGTTATAAATTTAGCAATTGGTCCTTGGAAAGAGCCATCATCTAAAATTCTAAGCCATGCTAATCCTTTTGCTTTTAATTCTTTAATTGCAAAGTCTGTCATATCTTCAAAGAAAGACCTTGGTTTGTCTCCAACATCATGTGTTGCAATTACACGAACTATCATATTTTTAAATGCTCTTAGCTCTAAATGTTTGAATATATCAGTAACATCTACAATTTCTAATGGATTTCTTAAATCAGGCTTGTCTGTTCCATATTTCAACATAACATCTTTATATTTTAACCTAGGAAATGGATAAGAATTTATTTTTTTATCAGAAAATTCTTTAAATAAGTTGTATATTACAGGTTCTATTGATGTTAATACATCTTCTTGATTAGCAAAACTCATTTCCATATCTAATTGATAAAATTCTCCTGGAGTTCTATCAGCTCTTGCATCTTCATCTCTAAAACAAGGTGCTATTTGAAAATATTTATCAATACCAGAAACCATTAATAATTGTTTAAATTGTTGTGGTGCTTGTGGTAAAGCATAGAATTTTTCAGGATGAAGTCTACTTGGGACTAAATAATCTCTTGCACCTTCTGGTGATGAACTAGTAAGTATAGGTGTTTGTACCTCTAAAAAGTTTCTTTCTATCATTTGATTTCTTAAAAATTGTAATATTTTTGCACGTAATATTAAATTGTTTTTTAATTTTTCGTTTCTTAAGTCTAAATATCTATATTGTAATCTTAAATCTTCTCTTATATCTTGATTACTATTAATTTCAAAAGGTAAGTTTAAAGTTCTTTTGCCTAGTATTTTAATTTTTTCAATTTTAATTTCTACTAAGCCTGTTTCTAATTTAGGGTTAATAGTTTCTTCATCACGTTTCTTAACAGTTCCGTATACTTCTACTGCAGATTCAATTGGTATATGTGATGCAAAATCTACATCTTCATCTTTACCTGAAGTAACTACTTGTGTTATTCCATACATATCTCTTATATCTAAGAAAACTAGTCCTCCTAAATCTCTAATTGTTTCTACCCATCCTGATATTTTTACTTTTTCTCCTACGTTATCTAAACGTAAAGCATTACATTTAAGTTTTTTGTACTCTGACATTTAAAATCCTCCTTTTTCTATGCAAGCAAGGACACAAAAAGTCCCTGCCAATATGCAGGGACGAAATTACTTTTCCGCGGTGCCACCCAGCTTGAAAATTTAAAATCAAATTTTCCACTTTATTTAATATGCTCCAATATGTTTCACATTTTAGGTTGTCCTTCAAAGGTTTCCAGCCTAAGACCTTTGTTCTCTAGTAAGTTACTTCTAAAAGCTTTGTATTGTTCAAACGCATTTGTTATATTTTATGAAAATTATATTTGTAATATACATTAAAAACTTAAAAAAGTTTTATAATGGTGCGCCTGGAGGGACTCGAACCCCCGGTCTCGAACTTCGTAGGCTCGCATTTTATCCAGCTAAACTACAGA
>CALXAY010000019.1 GCA_944386415.1 uncultured Clostridia bacterium
CTTTTCATTTTTCCAATTTTAGGAGTTTTATCAATAGTATTTGGAGCAATAGCAATGGGAACAAATGAAAATAACGAGTCTTGGACTAAAGCTATATGGCAATATGAAAATAAAGCATTAGGTTTTGGTAGATGTTCTCTAATAATTGGAATTATAGATGTTATATGGATGTTTGTTAATTATTATATGTTAATGGGTGAATTTTTTTAAAACATATAGATATTACCAAAGATAAAAAAAGGGGGTGTGAAATTCAAATGAAAAATGAAAAAGGAATTAGCTTAATCATGTTTATAATTATTGCATTAATAATAATTATAGTACTATTTTTTATAATATCAGCCATAAGCCAAAATGCACAATTTAATCGCAAAAAGGAATTTATAGAAGAACTTAATGATTCAGCAGTAGATTATAATGTTGATGTTTTAAAAAGAAATGCGATAATTTTAACATACTATCCTAATGCATCAGATGATTTATTGTTTAAAGAAGTAGCAACAATTGACTTAAAACTTATAACTGCTGAAAATGTTAATAATATGTTAGAATTATACAAAGAAGAACAAACAGCTGTAATGGAATTTAATGATACATTATTAGAATATTATAGGGAAATTTTACAATAAATTGAAAGGTAGTGTGAATTTTATGGGAATTATACTATTTATTATATTTATTATAGGTTCTATCATAATTTTTAAAGTAAAAGATAAGAGATTTCCTAACAATCCAATTTTAGGTTGGGTAGTTTGTACAATAGTATTAGCAATTACATTATACGGAATGTATTATTTGGGCGAACAAGCTGCTGACAATGCAGCTTTTAATGCAGGTTATAGGGATGCTCTTAAATAATGAGAGAACTATATAGAAGCGATATTTTTATTATAAATATTTGCTTCTTTTCTATTTTAAACAAGCATTTACAAGTATGCAATGAGTAATGCAATACAAGTAATTTTTAAAATATCTTGTATAAATCTTAAATTAAATATATTATAAAAAACATATAAAATGTAGTAAATTAGATATGTATAAAATCATGGAAAAGCATTGAAAATACGCTATTATGGTCTGGCTCACCATATACAAAAAGTCATACAATTATTGAAATATCAATGTTTTGTATGACTTATTTTTTATGTTTTACTGCAATTTTACTGCAACAGATATTTTTTATAATCCTTGTGCTTCAAAATAATGCGTTACTTTTTCTAATTCATTTTGACTAAATTCTTTAAATACTGATGTATATGTATCAAGTGTTGTTTGTATTTTTTTATGTCCTAATATCTTTTGTAATGCTTTTGCTTGCATACCACTTTCAATACATCTTGTTGCGTATGTATGCCTTAACATATGTGTATGTAAATTATTTGTTATATTTTCTTTTTTATTTAATCTTTTCAAATATGAATTTATTTCTGATGGTGTTATATATGTATTTTTTTCATTGTCATAAAATAATAGTCCATTTATGTTTGTCATTTGCCTTTTTTGTGCTTGTTTTAATATTGATTTTACTTTATCATTCATAAGTATAGTTCTTTTTGAATTTTCTGTTTTTGTTGTATCTCCCATAATTGTTTTATCGTTTTCATCTCTTGTTAATGTTTTACTTATTGTTATTGTGTTATTTTTATAATCAATATCTTTTATTGATAATGCCAAAACTTCACCAATTCTCATACCAGTATATAATTGTAATAGAATTATATATTTATATTTGTGTTCTTGTTTTTCAAGTGCTTCTAATAATTTTTTGTGTTCCTCCAATGTTAATGCTTCTATACTTTTATTTGGTATATTTGACTTACCTTTCTTATATGATTTACAGTTATTTTTTGTATAGGTAAATTTATTATATCTTTACAGGTCTTTTCTATTTGTTTTACTGTTTCTAAATCTCTTATATGTGTTCTTGCACTTACTTTGTTTTTATCATATTTATTTTTTGCACATATTCATTTAATATTTCTATAAAGGTTTTATCTATCCTTTCTATATTTTTTATTAAAAGTCAATCATTTGTTCTGTGAATTTTCTGTGAACTGCTGAAATATAGGAAATTAAAAGAATAAAATTACTTTTTTAGAATAAAATATTTATAATAATTATTGACAAACACGTATGATACGTAGTATAATATAATTGTTAGGAGGAATAGTCATGACGTTTCGAGAACTAGAGAAATTGTTAATCTCCAATGGGTGGTATCATTCTCGTACAAATGGCTCACACTACATATATAGACACAACGAGAAAAAGCGGAAGTATTCCAGTACCTAACCATAAAGGAGATATCCCGAAAGGAACTCTTAACAATATCTTAAAACAAGCAGGGTTGAAATAAACCCTTGCTTGTAAATAAGTAGGAGGTATAACAATGAAAGTTATTTATCCAGTATTATTTTATGAGGAAAAAGAAGGCGGATATTCTGTTTTTGTTCCAGATTTACAAAAAGCATTGAATACTAGTGCTTCTACTTGTGGTAGTTCATTAGAAGAGGCTATGTCAATGGCAGAGGACTTAATCGCAGGATTAGTATTAGATGAAATGGAAGAAGGAAACAAAATACCAAAAGCAAGTAAAATCGAGAATGTGTCATTTGAAGAATTAGAAAAATACTTGGATATAGAAAATTGGGATTATGTTTCTAAATTTAAAACATATATATCAGTAGATATAAGTTCATTTGCTGAAAAATGGGGAAAAGAATTGATAAAAAAGACCGTAAATATACCTAAATGGATAAATGCAAAAGCAGAAAGTTTAAAAATAAATTTTTCAAAGACATTAGAAGAGGCATTATTACAAAAAATATATAAAGAGTAATAAAATAAAGAAGCGGTAAAATTATATTAAATTATTAACCGCTTCTATAAGGAGTATCAAAATGAACTATAATTCAAATAAAACAGACGAGGAAAAACAAGACCGTAATGTAACAATAGTTGCTATTGGTGCGATAATATTTGCAATAATAGGTGCTTTTATTGCTATAAATAATTTTTGGTTATTTATGCTAATTTGTTTAGTAGGAACAATTATATTTTCTATTGCAAATGCCATTGTAGTATCTATTAAAAAAAGAAAAAATCAAGATTAATTATATTATAAAATACTACTGCAATTTTTACTGCAACACAAAAATATTATGAAAGTGTATTTTATATAATAGTACAATGTGAACAAAGTATAATATTGATTTTATATGTATTAAATGGGTACTATAAATAGTATAAAAATATAGTGAAAATACTGTAAAGATCTTTGATTTGCTCTGGCTCACCAAAACAAGCTTATTTATTAATATTTCTATATATTTGACGATATCTGAAATATTGATAAATAAGCATTTTTTCATTTAATATTATTTTCCATTATTTTAAAATATTTTTCTTATTGCATACTTTTTGCATGACTTTTATGGATAAAAAATATTATTAAATGCATTCTTTCCTGCTATTCCATAAATTTTTATAATCGTATTTTTAAAAACTTTAATATGCTTCTTTCCTTTAAATTTAATTCTTTTGTTATTTATCCACTACTACATCTTATTTTATTTTCTGTTAATATTTTTATTTTCCCTATACTTTTTTAATTTTTTTGATATAATCATATATATATAATTTGAAAGGAGTAAAGTTTAATGGAACTATTTAAAAATAAAGAAAAATTTAAAAACATACTAGTAACAATTATAATAATTTTAATGTGTGGTATTATATTCTTCTACCAAACCAAAAAAGTAGGTTTTCATGAGGATGAGGGATATAGCATTACATCAGCTGTTAATCCAACAAATGGACTGATGGAAGCATATGAAGAAGGCATAAATGGCCCTGTTTGGAAAACTCGTGATTTTGTAAGAAATTATGTTACACTAGCACCAGAAAATATATTTAATTTCTGGGCACTATATCACAATCAAGCAGGAGATAATCATCCCCCATTATTTTATACTTTAGTACATTTCTCTACACTATTATTTAGTGGTCAATTTACTAAATATTCTGTATTTGTAGTAAATATTATTGCTTTTGCACTAAGTTGTTTTGTAATTAAAAAAATTCTTAAAGTATTAAATAAAGATAACCTAACAATTCCTATATTAATCTTTTATGGACTTTCTATGGGAACAATATCTATGGTAATATTTCAAAGAATGTATATGTTACTTACATTTTTTATTCTTCTTTATTTTTACTATAGCATTCGAGTTTATTTAAATAAATTTGAATTATCTAAAGAATTGTTAATAAAACTAGGACTCACTACAGTTTTTGGATTTTTAACTCAATATTATTTTGCAATTTATGCATTTTTGATTTTTGCAATTATGGCTATTGAAATGATTAGGAGAAAAATGTATAAAAATGCTGGAAAATACTTAGGATTTCATGCATTATATGCAGTTATAGGCATCATGTTATTTGTACCTTGTATATACCATTTATTCTTTACTGATAGAGGATTAAAAAATTTAGCTAATAGTGCATATTTTGAACATCTTATTGACTATATCAAACATTTTGAATATGCTTTTTCAATTAATGATAATATGATTCTAATATGTTCAATATTACTAATATTTTTGACTGGTATTATTTATTGTTTTAAAAAATCTGATAAAAAATTTATAGTTTTACTAACTATCATTCCAAGCGTAATTTATTTTTTTATAGTTGTGAAACTAACTTCCTTCCAGGAACTTAGATATATAATGCCTGTTATTCCATTTATAACACTTAGCTTATTTTTCATATTGGATAGTTTATTACAATTCAAGTATAAGAATATAGTTATTACAATAATTGCTATTGCTCTAGTCATTAATGGAATGATTTTCTCTAAACCTAAATTCTTATATGAAGAATATGCAAAATGCTTAGAAATTGCTGAAGAAAATAAAGATAAATCATTTGTGTACATATATGATAATTTCTTTAATCACATGCAGAGTATTCCTGAAATGATGATTTACGAAAAAACATTAATAGTTAATGTTAATAATAATGATATGCAATATCTTTTAAATAGCACTGAATTAAATACTGAAAATTCTTATATTTTATGTATAAAATCATATATGGATAACGATTCTATATTAAAAGAAATAACAGACAATACTGATTTTAAAAATATAACTAAACTTTTTGAAGGCGATAATTCCTCAGAAAAAATTAGTAATAATTTATATCTAGTTTCAAAATAAAAATAATTATTATAAAAGAAAAAATAACATTAGTTGTAATGCTATTTTTTCTTTATTTTTTATTTTACATCATTTAATTTTCTGTATTTTACTCCGAAAAATATTACTAATATTACTAATATTGCTATAGCAACATATATTTTTACATCTAGACCAGTTTTAGGTATTTGTGTAGTTTGTATGTTTTCATTATTTGTTGTTGGTAATTGTTGACTTTGCTGATTTGCTTGTGTTGATTGATTATTTGCTACTAGTCCCTCCTGATTTTGCGAATTTTCATTTTGAGTGTTTCCAGATAAATCTTGTTGATTTGTACTTGTTTGATTAATTTTTGCAAAATCAGCATCTGCCTTTATTTTTAAAGTCATTACAAATTTACATGATGTTTCTGTTATATCTCGTGCTTCAAATATTAATTCATATGTATTTAGATTATTTGAATCATCATATATTTTAGGCTCAGAATATACTTCTTTTATCTCTTCTAACATTTTTTTACCATATTCTATATCATCACTTTGTATATTATTAAGTGCTCCTCCTTTACTTGCAATACTGATAAAATATGATAAATCAAAATATTGTGAAGAAAGATTTGCATCCACATTGTTTATGTTTGCTATAGCTCCGTATATAACTGATAGACTTTCCAAATGTTGATCTACTACATTAAATTCACTCTCATTCATATTTTCTTGTAACTGCATCTCTATAAAAAAAGTGGGTTCACTTGATAAATCATATTTTATTTCATACTGACCAGAACTATATTCAACATTTATAATATCTTCTCCTACAGTCATATTAGAAATTCCCTTTTCCTTAATATATTCTGACGATATCACTTTTTGTAAGCTTTGTGCTAAATTATCTTTAGTAGTTTGAACTATTGCATAAGAATTGACAGTTACCAAAAAGATAATTATTGTAAAAATTAAAATCGTATTTAAGAACATCTTTCTTTTTAATATTTTATCCCCCTTCTATAATACATATTTTTTAATTACTATAATTTCAATAATAATTGCTAATAAACTAATTATTCCTATAATACTTAAAATTATAATATTATCATATTCTCCTGTAACGACACCAATAATCATATCAGCATCACTTTCATTATCTTCTATTGTTGTCTCTGCTGCTCTTGCTTCATTATTTGTCTCAATTATTTCTGCTTTTGTACTTCTTTGTCCTAAATTAGTTTCACTATTATTCCATTTTACGTCTAAAGATAGTTCTTGAGTCTCACCTGGCTTAATTTCTTTGGTTTCTATCCTTGCTGTATTTGTACCTGATGATTTCCATTGTGAATTTGCTAATGTAAATCCATCTGGAATTGTAGCTTCTATCATTGATGAACCTTTAATTTTTCCTGTATTTGTTACTTTAATTTTTATATTTGCTATAACATTTGGTATGGGGCTGCTTCTTCTCATATCTATATCTGTTTTAGCTAATTTTGGATTGCTATTTTGTTTTATACTTCCATTTATATTAAAGCTTTCTACTTCTGTTTCTATATTTAAATTAAATGGTAAAACTTCTATTGATGTTTTATTTGTTTTCTTAGAATCAACTTTTGCTATATTTTCTATTATTCTTGTTTTTTTATCATCTTTTAAATCATCAACTATAATATTAAATGTTATTATAACTTCTCCTGGCTCTTCATCTTCTTGCAAGTTTTGATTTTCATCTTCTTCAACTTCGTCTGTTGCATCTTGATTTTCATCATTATTATTTTCTTCATTATCGTTTTGAATATTATTATCTTTGTTCTCATTTGCTTCACTATTTGACTCACTTAGACTATTATCTTCATTTGATTCTCCTACAACATCTAAATTTCTCTCTAGGTTATCTACATCTTCTCTTAAGTTTAGTTCATTTAAGTTTTCTGAAACTTCTATATTGTTTGAATTTTCTTGATTTGTGTTTTTTTCTGTTTCTTCTTCTCTCTGTCCTTCTTTATTGTTTGTTGTATCTTCTGTTTTTTCTCCCTCTTCCTCTTTATCATCTGCTGTATTTTCTTGTTCTTCTTTTGGTTGTTTTTTAGGTATTTCTACTTCTATTCCTTTTTGTAAATCTTTTTCTGTATAATCGGTTTTTTCTCCATCAATTTCTATACTTCCGTTTATAAATGTTGTACCTTCTGGTATTTCATCTTTAACTATAACATTTTTAGCAATACTACCTGTATTTTTTACTATAATACTATATTTTCTTTTGAAAAAACATATTCTAAATCATTTTCCGTTTTCATTTCTTTTTTAGCAGATATAATTGGCTTTCTATATATATAATCGATTTCATTTGTATCTTCATTATCGACTTTGGCTATATTTTTTATTATATTTTCATCTTTTTGATTATTTGATGTAACTTTAAATGTTAAGATTGTCTCTCCTATTAATGATTCTGTATCTGGTACATCTGTTACGTTTGAATCACTTACAAAATTAGCATCTTCTTTTATTTTTTTAGGAACATTTACTTTTATTCCATTCTTTAAATCTTCTTTTGTATATTGTGTTTGCTCATCATTTATTTTTATACTTCCTTCAACAAATGTTGTACCTTCTGGTACAATATCTTTAATAACTACATCTTTTGCAACTCCACCATCATTTTGCACTATTATTTTATATTCTATCGCTTCATCAGTTACAACATAATCTTTTCCATTTTCTGTAGTTGCCTCCTTTTTAGAACTTATTATTGGTTCTAAATATGTAAAATTAACTTCATTTGTATCTTTATTATCAACTTTAGCTATATTTGTAATTACGTCTTCATTTTCTTGGTCATTTGCTGTAACTTCAAATGTCAAAACTGTTGTTCCTGATAATAAATTTGAATCTAATACTCTCATATTTACCATTTCTATCATATTTGAAGCATTTTCTAAATTATCAATAGTTTTTATTTTTTTTGGAACATTTACTTGTATTCCGTTTTTTAAATCTTCTTTTGTATATTGTGTTTGCTCATCATTTATTTTTATACTTCCTTCAACAAATGTTGTACCTTCTGGTACGATATCTTGAATAATTACATCTTTTTCTAAGCCTCCGTCATTTTGTACTATTATTTTATACTCTATTTTTTCATTTTCCACAACATATTCATTTCCATTTTCTGTAGTTGCTTCTTTTCTAGAACTTATTATTGGCTCTATATATGTTAAATCAAGCCTATTAGTTTCACCATCTGTTTCTTTCCCTGTTACTGTTATGTCTTTATAATTTGCTTTGTTTGAAATTATCTCATCATTTTCCAAATCATTAACTTTTACATCAAAAGAAAGTTTTGTTTCTCCTCCTACTGGTATGTCGATTTGTATACCATTTTTTAATTCTTCTAATGTATAATTAGTTATCTCATCATTTATTTTTATACTATTTTCTACAAATTGTGTACCTTCAGGTACATCGTCATTTATAACTGCTCTTCCATCAACTGTTCCTTCATTTCTTAAAGTTATTATATATGTAACTACATCATCTACTTTAACTTCACTATTTTGTATATTAGTTTCTTTTTTTCCGACTATTCTTATCCATTCTGCAATAATTTTATCATCTATTTCTTCATTTTCTCCAAAAGTATAAACCGCATCTTCTGTTAAACTACTCATTGTCCCACTATTACCTATTTGTGTCCATTTAACAAAAGTATATCCTTCTCTTGTTGGAACCGGTACATCTACAGTATCTTGGTAAACCCATTCAATTTCACTTATTTCACTACTTCCTTTCCATATTCCGCCATTAGGATCAACTATAAAATTATGAGGAATTAAATCTACCGTTTGTAATCCGAAATTAGTTAATGCAAAATGCCCAATTTGATTACAACTATGTGAATAATGATTTGTAAAAAATCCAAATCCATCTCCTGTAGCTGTATTGGATGATGTGTCTATTTTCTCATTAATATTTTCTCCTGTAAGAACAATTTGACCTTCAGTTGACTTTACAGATATTGTTCCTTTTTGTGGTATATCCAATGCTTTTACTAAACTTTTCTCTACATAGTCACTTGCATTTGTCCTTAATTGATATCTAATAGTCCAAATTGCGCCTAATTTATTTTCTGAACCCGTATACCAATCTGAATAAGCATTTGGATTATTAAAGCTTAGCAAATATCATTCTAAATATCCATTTTGTTCTCTTATTTTTAATAATATACCCGCAGCATTAAAACTATCTCCATAATCTACATCATAATCAAATTTTAAGTTTTGCTCTTGATGGTTTTCAGGAATAATATAAATTGCATTTTTACCTGGACTTGTCCTATTTCCTGTCATATTAACTTTTCTTCCATCTTCTTCGATTGTAATACTTCCTATACTAGGATTTACATCTTGTATCCAATCAAAAGTTGTAATGATTTCTGTTTTTTTAACTGTATCATGAACTTTATCAGTATTAATTTTTTTAGCCTCTATATCTTGAGCTCTTGAAGTAACCTGCAACACTAATACCAATAAAATCATAAAAGAAATCAACCTTATTAATGTTTTCATACTTTTTTTGATTAAATATCGTTTTTTCATAGTCTCCCCCTTCCTTTTTTATTTCTTATTAAAAATATTATAATATATGAAAAAAACAATGTTCAACAAATATCTTCAAAGTAAAGAAAACTTTATATTGTTACAAAAAAGTTACATTTTAGTTTGTTTTTTTAATCTTTAGGGGTACTTTATTTTCGGATTTTTTATTTAAAATTTTCAGATATATAGTAAATTTTAAGTTTTATAATATTTCTATTAAATTTCTACTTTTTTTATTAGTCCATATACTATGTTAACAAATTTAGAATTGTTATTTATATTTAATCTAACTTTTTTAGGTTTGACAAGTACTATTCTCTAAAGTATAATAGCATTAAGTAGTTTTTGTGGAGGCCTATTATGATATTAAAAGATGTTTTAAATAATATAGAAATTATAGAATATAAAGGAAATTTAGAATTAGAAATAACAAACATTTCATCAGATTCTAGATTAATTAAAGAAAACGGTTTGTTTTTCGCAATTACAGGATATGTTTTAAAAGGTACTGATTTTATAGAAAATGCTGTTAAAAACGGAGCTACAGCTGTCGTTGTTGAACCAGATATAGATTTAGACTCTTTAGATTATCCAAATGTTACTTTTATAAAATTAAATTGTATTAGGAGAAATTTAGCAATATGTAGTTGTAATTTATATAACAATCCTTCTAAGAAATTAAAATTAATAGGAGTGACTGGAACTAAAGGAAAAACAACTTCAACTTATATGATAAAAGGAATACTTGAACAACATGGATATAAGGTTGGTTTAATTGGAAGTATTGAAACATTAATAGGAGACAAGCAAATAAAAATTAATGATAGGACAACTGGTGAAAGTTATGAAATTCAAAAAATGTTAGATTTAATGGTTAAAAAAAGTGTCGATATTGCTATTATAGAAGTTTCTTCACAAGCAATGAAACTAGATAGAGTTTTTGGTTGCCATTTTGATATAGCTTTATTTACAAATTTAAGTGAAGATCATATAAGTCCAAAAGAGCATCCTACAATGGAAGATTATTTTCAAGCTAAACTTTCATTATTAAAAATGTCTCCAACTTGTGTAATTAATTTAGATAATGAATATACCAAAAGAGCAGTAAGCCTATTACCTAATAAAGAAATTATAACATTCGGAATAGAAACACCAGCTGATATTATGGCAAAAGATTTTAAGTATACTAATTCATCTGTTTCATTTACTTTAATTACAAATGAATTTGAAAAAGAAATAGAAGTTTCTATCCCTGGAAAATATATGGGTTATAATGCTCTAGGTGCTATTGCCGTAAGTAAATATTTTG
The DNA here is from genome assembly GCA_944386415.1 of uncultured Clostridia bacterium. Taxonomy (GTDB): domain Bacteria; phylum Bacillota; class Clostridia; order TANB77; family CAG-508; genus CAG-269. Next base: position 11,102 of record CALXAY010000019.1, read on the forward strand.
ATGTGTCTTATGAAAATATGAAAAAAGCTTTAAGTAAAATTAGTGTTTTTGGAAGAAGTGAAATGGTTCCTAATAAATTGGGATATAAAATTATGATAGATTATGCTCATACTCCTGCAAGTTTGGAATCTATTTTACAAACAGTAAAACCTTATACAAAAGGAAGAGTTATTTGCACTTGGGGCGTTGGTGGCGATAGAGATGCAAAAAAACGACCTATTATGGGAGAAATCTCTGGACGCCTTGCAGATTTTACAATTCTTACTTGTGATCAAGCAAGAACAGAAGACCCAGCAAAAATAGCTGCTGAAATTGAAGTTGGTTTAAAAAAGACAGGTGGAAAATATAAAATTATAATAAATAGAACAGAAGCAATAAGATATGCAATTCATATGATGAATAAAGATGATATTTTAGTTTTGCCAGGACTTGGTAATGATTTATATATTGAATATATGGGTGTGAAATATCCTTATAATGAGCGTATAGTAATTGCAGATATAATAGATGAAATGATAAAAGAACAAACATATTAATAACATATAAGCTGTTTTTTGACCCCGTCCCAAAAAACAGCTTTTTTATTTATATTTCTATTATTCCATTAAATACTTTTGTTGCAATTCCTTGCATAAATACAAAATTAGACTTTTCTTCCCAGTTAATGTATAATTCTCCCCCTCTTAATAGTACTTTTACTTTTCTATTTGTTAAGTTTTGATTGCTACCTGCTACAACAGCAGCACATGCTCCTGTACCACAGGCATAAGTTTCTTTAGAACCTCTCTCCCATACTCTCATTTTTATTAAATTTTTATCAAGAACTTGCACAAACTCTACATTAGTTTTGTTTGGAAAATTATGATTATTTTCAATTAAAGGTCCATACTTTTCGACATTTACTTTATCTATATTTCTTACAAAAATCACTCCATGTGGATTTCCCATAGATACTTTATTTATATAAAATAATTGATTTGAAACATTTAATCTGAGTAATCCTTCTATTTTTGGTATCCCCATATTTACTTTATATTCTTCTACAATTCCTTCTTTATTTTTTACAAACTCTACTTCTTTTATTCCTGCTAGTGTTTCTATACTTATCTTATTTCTTGCAGTCATCTTATTATCATATATGTATTTTGCAAAACATCTAATTCCATTTCCACACATTTCCGCTTCTGTTCCATCTTTATTAAAAATTCTCATTTTGAAATCAGCCTTACTACTATTTTCTATTAAAACAATTCCATCTGAAGCTACTCCAAAATGTTCTTTACTAATGTATCTTGCAACTTTAGGTAAGTTATCATCTAAAAGTAATGGATATTTATTTTTAATCCTATCTATAAAAATATAATCATTTCCAAGTCCATGCATTTTTGTAAACAATACTTTCATAGTGTCCTCCTTCTTTGTTTTATATTATTCTAAAATGAATGCATTTGTGATTTTTATTAATAATTTTTTTATTTATTATTAATTTTTAATTAATAGTATTTAATTACTTGTCCTTTTATTATATAATATTTTTGAAGAAGGTGATTGCTTATGAAATTATTTAAAAAGATACTTATAATTTTACTTGTTTTAATTATAATTGCAGGAACCATCTGCTTTATTATAGGATACAGTACATATTCAAAAGCATTAGATGAAAAACCTTTAATTTCTAGAATAGAAGAAATTGAAAATAATGATAATTTTGTTCCATTTAGCAAGTTACCTAAGAACTATTTAAATGCTGTTGTAGCTGTTGAAGACCATAGATTTTATGACCACGGTCCTATTGACTTAATAGCAATAGCAAGAGCTATTTGGGTAAATGTAAAAAGCTTAGAGTTAAGAGAAGGTGGAAGTACACTAACTCAACAACTTGCAAAAAATGTTGTTTTATCACAAGAAGAAACTGTTTCTAGAAAACTTGGTGAAGTTATTGCTGCATTTGATATAGAAAAAAATTATTCAAAAGATGAAATATTAACATTATATGTTAATACTTGTTATTTTGGTGAAGGCTATTATGGTATATATGAAGCAAGTATGGGATATTATAATAAAGAACCTAAAGATTTAAATTTAGACGAAGCATCAATGCTAGCTGGCGTACCTAATGCTCCTTCTGTATATGCTCCAACAGTTAACCCTGATTTAGCTAAAAAAAGACAAGAGCATGTACTAGAAAAGATGGTAGAATATGGTTATATAACTAAAGAAGAGGCTAATTCAATTTAAGCCTCTTCCCTTTTTTTATCCCATTCCATTACATACTCTTTTTCATTTGTATTATCATCTATTTGTATTTTTTTATTTACAAAACCAAGAGATGCATAAAATAACATTGCATTTACATTTTTTTCATAAACTTGTAATTCTAGTTTATCATATTTATCTTTTACAAAATTTATTAATTTTCTTCCTATTCCTTGTCTTCTATACTCTTTTCTAATGAAAAGTGCTCCTATAAAATTATTATTTAGCAAACTGATAAACCCTTTTATTATATCATCTTCTACGTACACATAAGTTTCTGCCCTTTTTAAATATTCATCTTTTACTTTATTGAAATTTAATAACCAATAATCTTTATCAATAAAGCTATGTACTTCAAAATTTCCTTTAGTCCATATGGTCATAACCTTTACTGTATCTTCTTCTCTAAATTTTCTTATCATATGTTTTTACTCCTTCTACTTTATAACTATCCCCAATAATTTAGATAATTGAATCGCTTGCATGTTATTTACTATCATCCCTTTTATATCTTCTAATCCTACTATTATTCCTCCTATATTACAAGTTCTAAAATCTATGTTTTTTAAATTGGTTCTAAATAATTGACTGTTTTCAAAATCATTTTCTTTAAAATTTACATTTTTTAACTTAACTTCACTTATACTACTATTTTGTAAATTAGATTTATTTATTATAGTATTTTTTAAAACAGATAAATTTAAATTTATATATTTTAAATTGCTTTCTTCTATTTTTATATCATATAAACTACTTTCTGTAAAATCACAACCTATTAATTTACAATTTTTAAATGTTACTCTTACAAAAGTTGTTCCTACAAATTTACTATTTGAAAAATCACAATTTTGAAATTCTATATTACTAAAGCTTGAATTTTCAAAATTAAAATCTGTAATTTTACAATTTTTAAAGCTACATTTATTAATATCTACACCTTGCAAATTTAATCTTTTTTCGTCTACATTAAAGAACTCATAATCTTTTACTTCATCTACTTCATATAATTCTTTACAAATCTCATAAAATTTATTTTCTTTCATTTTTACCTCTAATCATTTCTATATTCTAATATGTCTCCTGGTGTACAATTTAATTCTTTACAAATTGCATCTAAAGTGGAAAATCTAATAGCTTTACCTTTATTTGTCTTTAATATAGATAAATTAGCAGGAGTTATACCAACTTTTTCAGCAAGCTCTTGTGAACTCATTTTTCTTTTAGCTAACATTACATCTAAATTAACAATAATTGCCATAGTTTCCCTCCTTTATATAGTTAAATCATTCTCTTCTTTGTATTTTATCGCTTTTCTATAAATTTCTGATAATACAATTAAACCTACCCCAAAGATTAAAAATACCAATGTTATTACATATGTAAGTAATATATATATAATTATCCAACTTTCATCTTCAGAACTAAAGAACAACATTATACTATTTATTAAATACATAAGTCCCATTATAACTGATGATATATAACTTACCCTTAGTCTTTTCAAATTTTGTTTATCAAATATATCATTATTTTCTAAGCTTCTAAATATTCCTATAAACTGAACTATTAAAATAGCTGCAGGCCAACTTGATAAGTATAATACAATTAAACTCCTTAAAGTGTTTGTTGTATTAAAAAAACTAAAATCTTTAATTACAACTATTCCACCCATGATTACTACAACTAAACATATTGTTAATAATATCCATAAAAATATTTTTATTACTGTAGCTAAACTTTTTTTACCTAATATCTTCATTTATTTTCTCCTTTAAAATGATTATTTTATTGATAATAATTTATTTCTATATTCTGGTTATCTAAAATTTCTTTGGCTTCTTTTTTAGACATGTTATATTCTTGCCAGTTCATTTCATCTAAATTTAAACTTTGTTTTTGTTCATATAAATATCTTTCTGTTCTTTTTACTATATATTCGTCATCTGCTTTTAACAATCTTGTTATCTGTTCTGTTGCATCTGTTCCTAACTTACACAAATAACTTATATCAAAATTACTATCTTCAGGATTATTAAAATACCTATCTATATTTTTTTCTGCTATAAAATTATCTATATTCATAAAATTTAATAAAACAAACATAAAACTTGTAATTATTATTATACTTTTTAATATATCTATTTTCTTTCCTAATAAGTATATAATAATCGGTATTGAAATCAAAACTTCACTTATTAAAACAAAGTCAACAAATATTCTTAAATATGTATAACCATATGTTTCTTGGTATAAATTCATTCTATAAAATGCTGATATTATAATTATAATTGTAAATAATATAATTAACAAACTCATTATTTTATTATATATTTTTTGGCTTTTAGTTTTTTCAACCTTGTTTATATTTGCAACAATTAATATTACAAAGTTAATAAATGAAACAAACATTAATTGAAAAAAGCCTTGTCTTGCATAACTTGAATAATCAAAATTTGGATTATTACTTGTATTCATAAACAAATTCGTTATTTGTATAAATCCAAATATTAAATAAATAATATTTAATATTGTAAGTATCATATTTATTGTTAAATTTTCAAATTTTACTGTTACTTTTGTATCTTCATCTTCTTTTGTAAACATTGTATTATCTTTAACTAAATTAACCAAAAATCCCCCACAAAGTAAAAATGTTATTAGTATTACACTTAATCTTGATAGAAGTTTTACAATTCCTTCTAATGATAGCACTTTGCTCAAATCTAAAAATACCTTATCAAATATTTTCTCAAATACTTGATCTGCAGACATTAAAAGTATTAATACAACTAAAATAATTGGAATTGTAATTAATAATGACTTTCCTATCTTCTTTACTTTTTTTAAAGATTCATTCTCTTTTTTATTTTCAGGAATCTTAAATGTGTTTATTATATCACTAACAGATTCAAACATTCCCCCAAATACACATCCTATTTTTTTCAAAAAATCTGGCCATTTAATCTTTGACTTACTTAGATATACACACATTGTTACACCTAATGCTACAATTACAAATATATTTAATATTTTAAATAGTTCATTATTGAATATAAAGTATGTGCTACTAAGTAAAATAATTGGTATTACAAATATAATAGCTTTTTTATTTATTATTTTATTGTTTTTACTTAATATATAAATTAAATATAATACACAAGCAAGAACAAATATAAATACTGATATCCCCAGATTTCTATTCCAAAATAATATTGATTGTAATATGGCTAAAAAAGCACTTATTCCAATAATTATTCCCATGTTTTTTTCCTCCTTAATTTTCCATAAGTATAAATCACATTTTATCATTTGTCAATATTTTTTTATTGTTTTTCGATAATTTTTATTTTAAAAAAGCTCTATTGGTTTAAACCAAGGTTTATTCTAACCAACACTGTCGAATCTTTTTCCGTGCCTCTTTATATCTTTCCATGGTCTCTTTAACACTAAACATTTTACAATCTCAAAAAATCGTGATTAAAGATACTTTATAATTATATTTGTATTTTACATAATATGCTAAATTTTAAATAGAAAATGCAACTTAAAATATTAATTTTAAGTTGCTCTATTCTTTATCCTCATTCTTTGTTTTCTCTTCCATTTTTTCTAACTCTAGATTAGATAATTCTTTTGCTGAAAAATAATCGCCATGACTAATGCACGAAACTATTAGTTTTAAAAAGTCAATATAATCTTCATCTCTTATCATTTTTTTACATACCTTCTCTTTCTTTTTTTATATCAACTCATAATTCTTTTGTTTTTTGGTATAACTAATAGTGTACCTTATTTTAAAAAATACTATCATATATGCTACATAATTTCAAGTGTTTTTATTAGTTTTTAGAAAATTTTTCCATATATTTTATTCCAAGTAAAAATGTGTTCAATATTTAAAATGCACTTGTTATACTATTGTTGATATTTCTAAGGTTGGGAGGCTTTAATATGGATTCTATTACAAAATCTGATATTGATAAACATTTTGGTAAAGTATTAAGAAATTACCGTAAAAAAGCAAAAATTACTCAAGAATATTTAGCTGAACAATTAGGAATTTCTTTAAAATATATTTCTAGAATTGAAAATGGTAATAATGGTGTAAAAACTCAAAATTTGATACAATATATGAATATTTTGGGAGTTCCACCAGATGCCTTATATGGGAAATTTATGACTCATCCAAATGTAAAAAAAGATATGGAATTATATAACAAAATTGCAGAATTATCTGATGAAGAAAAAGAATTTATTTCTTCTGTTATTGATTTATTAAGAAGTCTTAAATAGTTTTTTAATTATTTTAAATAAATTTTTCTTTCATTTTTATACCGCATGGATAACCCATGCGGTACTTTATTATTATTTTTATTATTCTTGCCAGAAAGCTTTATATGTCTTATATGCTGAATAAATATCAAACTTACTTGTTACTTCATATGGAGCATGCATTGAAAGAACTGGAACACCACAGTCAATTACATCTGCACCTTTATTGGCTATGATATAAGCTATAGTTCCGCCTCCTCCTATATCTACTTTTCCAAGTTCTGCAACTTGATATCTAATATTATGTTTTTCTAATACATTTCTTACCCATGCAACATATTCAGCATTTGCATCAGAAGCTCCTGATTTTCCTCTAGAACCTGTATATTTGTTTAAACTAATACCTTTTCCAATATATCCTGCATTTGTTTTGTCTGATACTGAAGCATATAATGGATCAAAACCTGCATCAACATCTGAAGATAACATTTTAGAAAAACAAAATACTTTTTCTAATAAGTTTGGTTTATTTACTCCTAACTTATTTAATATTTCTGATATAAAGAAATCAAACATATGAGATTCCATACCAGTATTACCCATACTTCCTATTTCTTCTTTATCTGATAAAATACAAACAGCTGTATTTTTTACACTTTGAAGTTCCATCATAGCATGAAGTGATGTATAGCTACATACCTTATCATCCTGACCATAAGCTGCAATCATACTTCCATCTAACCCTAGTGTTCTTGCTCTAAATGCTGGCACTAATTCTATTTCTGCACTTGTTAAATCATCTTCTGTTACTCCATATTTTTGATTTAATATATTTAGTATATTTAATTTTACACCTTCTGGAACTTTTTTTGCTCCATCTTTTAAAGGAATACTTCCAATTAAAATACTTAAATCTTCACCATCTATCCCATTCTTCAACTTCTTTTCCATTTGGTCTTGAGCCAAATGTGGTAATAAGTCTGTAATTGTAAATATTGGGTCATTTTCATCTTCTCCAATATTAATTTCTACTACTTCACCATTTGTTTTTACAATTACCCCATGCATACTAAGTGGTATTGCAGTCCATTGATATTTCTTTATTCCACCATAGTAATGTGTTTTAAAATAAGCTAATCCTCCATCTTCATATAAAGGATTTGGTTTTAAATCTAATCTTGGAGAATCTACATGTGAACCTATTATATGTAGTCCATTCTCAATTGGATTTTCTCCTATTATCGCAAGATACATACTCTTTTTTCTATTTATAAAATAAATCTTATCTCCTGGCTTTAATGTATCAAAAGTCATAATATCTTTGTATCCATTTTTATCTGCTAATTCTTTAGCTTCTTTTATAAATTCTCTTTCTGTTTTTGCTTTATTTAAAAAATCCATATAACTATCTGATACTTTATTTATTTGTGTTCTTTCTTCTTCATTTATTTCTTCCCATCCTGTTGATTGGTTTCTAAATAATTTCTTTTTTAATTCTTCTTCCATAATTTACCTCCTTTTATTTATATTATTTAAATCCTTACTTAGTATATCACTATAATTAATATTTTTCCATAATTTTTATAATTTATTCTAAAAAATTGGTTATACTACTTTTAGAGGTGAATTATATGGATTCATTATGGCTTTATGATAATAAGACTTTTCAAAATATTGATTTTAAAGACAATCTAGATGAAGATTTTTCTACAGATATTTGTATAATTGGTGCTGGTATATTTGGTCTTACATGTGCTTATTATTTATCAAATTTAGGATATAAAGTAACTGTCTTAGAAAAATCTGATATAGCGTCTAAGGTAACTGGTCATACAACCGGAAAAATCACTAGTCAACATGGTTTGTTTTACGAATATTTAACTAATTCTTATGGTCAAAAATTTGCTAAAGATTATTTAGATGCAAATGAAGATGCTATTCAAAATATAAAAAATATTATTGATAAAGAAAATATCAATTGTGATTTTAAATATCAAAACTCTTATGTTTATACGACAAAAAACTCTGAACTTAATTCTATAAAAAAAGAATATAATGCTTTATCAAGTTTATGTTATAATTGTGAATTAGTAACAAAAACAGGTCTTCCTTTTGATATTGTAGCTGCTATTTGTTTTAAAAATCAAGCAGAGTTTCATCCAGTTAAATATTTATCAAATCTTTGTAGGTGTATTATTAAAAGAAAAGGGGAAATCTATACAAATACTACTGCCGTAGACGTTAAGATGGAAGATAGTAATTATACAACATACGCAAACATGCATAAAATAAAATCAAAATTTGTTATTATTGCAACTCATTATCCTTTTATTAACTTTCCTCGGATTTTATTTTACTAAAATGTATCAATCAACTTCTTACTTAATTGCAGTAGAAACTAAAAAGACTTTATTTAAAGGGATGCACATATCTAGTAACGATCCTACATTTTCTTTTAGAACTGCATTATATGATAATAAAGAAATACTTTTGATTGGTGGAATGGACCACAAAACTGGCAATCCTAGTTCATACAAAGATACTTATGGAAAACTAGAAGAAGTTGCAAAAAAATACTATCCCGACTCAAATGTTCTATTTAGATGGAATACTAGAGATTGTATTTCTTTAGATAAGATTCCTTATATTGGTAGTTTTTCTTCTAGTATGCCGAATATGTTTGTAGGAACAGGATTTAAAAAATGGGGGATGACTTTATCAAATGTAGCTGCAAATATTATTGTAGATAAAATCTGTGATAATCATAACAGGTATGAATATCTATTTAAATCAACACGTTTAAAACCTATAAAAAATCATGATGAATTTAAAAATATGGTTATTCAATCTACTAATTCTCTTCTACTTGATAAGTTTAAAAAAACTAATATGTCTTTTGATGAAATTAAGAATAATTCTGGTAGTATTATTGAAATAAATAATGAAAAAATTGGAATATATAAAGATAAAAACGGTAAAATTTATGCTGTGAAACCAATATGTACTCATCTAGGTTGTCTTCTTTCTTGGAATGATATTGATAAAACTTGGGATTGTCCTTGTCACGGTTCTAGATTTAATTTTGATGGCACAAATTTATATGATCCTGCTTTTAAAAATTTAAGTTTTTATGATTTATAAATTATTTATTATTTTTGTTGACTTCTCACATTTTTTCTGCTAAAATGCTTTTAGAATAAATCATATATTTATATGTTTATTTTTTGTTTATTGAACTAGATTTCTTCTAAATAAGTAAATCTAGTTCTATTTTTATGCTTTTTATTTCACTATTATTACTAACAAATTTTTAAAATATATGTTATAATTATTATATTATGGAAAACAAAGAAAGATATAATCATTTAAATACATATTATAAGAATAAATTTGGTGAAAGGACATTAAAAATTTGCATTGATGCAGGTTTTACATGTCCTAATCGTGATGGAACTTTAAGTAACAAGGGATGTATTTTTTGTAGTAAAAAAGGCTCTGGTGAATTAATAAAGTTTTCAAATTTAGAAATAACAAAACAAGTACAAAATTTTTTAAATAGCTATAAAGGAAAACGTGCTAACAAATTTATTGCGTATTTTCAAAACTTTACAAATACGTATGATTCTATTCAAAATTTAAAATCTAAATATGATTCTGCTTTAATTGATGATAGAATTATTGGCTTATCTGTTGCAACAAGACCTGATTGCATAACAGAAGAAACAGCAAATTTACTTGTCTCTTATTCTGATAATTATAACGTCTCTGTTGAACTTGGATTACAAACTTCAAATGATAAAATTGGTAAATTAATTAATAGACGTTATTCTAGTTATCAATTTACAAATGCAGTAAAAGTTCTACGAAAAAATAATATTGAAGTAATAGCCCATATAATGATTGGTCTTCCAACTGAGACTTTTGAGGATATAAAAAATACAGTAAATTTTATAAATAATCATGATATTCAAGGAATTAAAATACATTCTACTTATGTTGTAAAAAATACTGTTTTAGAAGATATGTATTATAATAATAAATATCTTCCTATAACTTTAGAATATTATTTAGACAATTTAGCTTATGTTATATCACATTTAAGACCTGATATTATAATTCATAGAATTTCTGGAGATGCTCCAAAAGATTTATTGGTTGTTCCTAAGTGGAATATTCATAAAAAATGGGTGTTAAATGGATTTGAAAAATTATTAAAAGAACAGAATTTATGGCAAGGAAAATATTATAAAAAATCTTAATTTAAGAACTTATTATTTTATACTATAGTAAAAAATAATGAGTTATAGACAGGAGAGGATTTCTATGGAAGAAAATTTTTCAAAAAATTCATCTGAACAACAAGATTATAACGAAATTAAAGATATGCTAAGTAATTTATTATTAGATTTATTTAAAACAATGTTAGACTATAAAAATATACAATATGTGGGTGAAGAAAATAATTTTGAATATTTGGACGCTTTAGTAAGAATAAATTATCCTCAATTTTCAGAAAATTTAATTCATCTTTCTGTTTCAAGAAATGAATCAAATCATTCACACTTAGATATTATAAAAACAATGCTTTCTACTTATGCATGTTTGAATAAGCTGTATAGTGATTCCGAATTTGAAAAGAGATATTTAGAATGCAATCTAAATAATAGTGAAGATATTATTGATGATTATGATTGATAGCTTCATATATTTCCCTTGGTTCTTTTCCTTTGATTTTAAAACTATTGTCATTATATAAAATAGCATAAGTTTCAGCATAAGTAAGAGTACTTCCTTCAATAGCATTTGAATGATATGTATTTCTTGTAATTAAATCTTCCAAATAATTTTTGTTGCCAAATATTGTTAGAAAATTTTTCACCCTGTATTTTGAATTTAAATGCTTGATATTACATAAGTGCTATGATAAAATTTCTATGGAAATATTAAATATAATTCTGCGAGAAATAAGTAAATTGATATTTTGAGAGATAGAACAAAAGAATAAAATGAAAAGGAGTTAAATAAATGGGATTTTATTGTAAAGAAGACCAGTTACAGTTTGAAAAGAGTTATGTAGAAATATTAAATTTATTTGGAAAAGGAAATAAAAGTATAATAACAGCTTTTAATAATAGATTAAAAGAGGTTAATACATATCCAGGTGAATATTCAGATAGCGATGTAAATTCTGTTACCCCTGGAAAGACTGGTTATGAAAGTGGACCTAATAGTAGAATATATATTAAATTAATTGGCTTTTCTGGGAGTAATTGTTCTAAAGCTCAAACTCAATTTTACTTTAGTCATGAAATGATTCATGCCTTTTCAGTGGCTGCACAAGATGTATTTTCTAATAGAAAAAAAGTAGGCATTAGTAATGATAATATTCCTTACTTCTATACTACAAAGATTGGAAATTTCGAATATTTAGGGATAAGTGGTAGTATTTATAAGAAACTACAACCTAATGAGACAGAAAATGTAATATACGGAGATGGATTTTGTGAAGTAATGACAGATTTATTTGCAATTGCATCAAAGGTCGCATCAAGTCCAGAAATAAAAAGTCAAGGAATAACTGTTGATACAGTCTTAAAAAAGCCAAACAAAGAATGGAATAAAGAAGGAATAACCTCAGGATATTTTGCAAGTATGCCACTTGCAAGGTTAGCTATTGCAGCATTTTCAAATTATCCAAATCCTCAATACCAACATCTATTAGATACAGGGCATAGCATTTTTTCAACTATGCGAACTGATACAAATGCAGAAGTGCATATAAATGATTTTATTTATGGAAGTATGTGTGATCCATTATATATTGCGGAAGAATATGATAAAATATCAGGAAAATCAGGAACCTATTTTAAAATTTGTCAGTCAATGGATAGAATAGTAGATTCTTATGCGTATGGAAAACCAGTATCTGATAAAGATATACAATTTGTAATACAGCAATTAGATACATTTGCCAAACTTAGAACATTGCTAAAGGTTCAAGATGGAGTATTTTCAAAAGAGTATGGTGCCAGAATATATGAAGAATTTGAGAAAATTAAAGGTGAAGTTGAAATGGAATATGGACTTTCAAATAGGCATCAACAAATAAGTAATAAAACTCCTCAGATAACTCCCACATTGATTACTGAATCAAGTAAAAAAGCAATAAAAGAGCATCCTGGAATAATATCTGAAAAAGTAAAAGAATCACGCAATATATTTAAATTGCTTAATAGAAATAAAGATGATAAGAGGAGATAATTGTTATATATGGAAGAAATAAACAAAAGATTGGTAGAAGTAGACTGTATATTGAAAAAGTTAGACGATGAATATATAAATAAAATCCCTCAAGAAGTATGGGATTTTATTACTGAAAACAAAGATGAAAATTATGTTTTTAAATATGATGACAACAAAACATTAGCTGAACAGAATTTAAGTATAGACACTATTTCAATTTTAACATATATAAATATGGAATATTTGCTTGAAGAAGAAGCAAAAAGAGAATTATTGGATTTATTAAAGAATGATGAGATAACTGCTGAACAGAAAAAAAGAAAGAAATATAATCCAGATGATTTATTTAATAATAGAAAAGCAATGCAAAAAGAACAGGTTTCTTTGGTAGAAGTAAAAATTGAAAAATGGTATGAGAAATTGTTTTTATTTTTTAAAAATATGTTCAGAAAATAATCTGAATGCAATTATTACATTCAAATCATTTTATCTGAATGCAATAACACAAATATAGAGAAATTTTGGAAAAGTTTGAGAAAAGAAAAAAGGCTTAAAATAGCCTAAAAACAAATTAAGAGACTTACAAAAAGTCTCTTTTTCTGGTCGAGGTGACTACCTCTAAATAAGCATATATCTATTGCAATTACTGAGTTTATTTTATCAAAATCTATTTTTGAAATATGACCTTGAAATTTTTTATCTATTTAATTTTCAAATAACTTCATTTTAGCT
>CALXAY010000020.1 GCA_944386415.1 uncultured Clostridia bacterium
ATAAGAAATCAAAGGAAGGTGAATTATAATGGCAAGAGTAAAAACAGCAAGAACAACAAGAGCAAGACATAAAAAAGTTTTAAAACAAGCTAAAGGATATTATGGAGCAAAAAGTTATAGATTTAGAAATGCTAACCAAGCAGTAATGAAATCTTTAATGTATGCTTATGTAGGAAGAAAAAATAAAAAGAGTGATTTTAGAAAATTATGGATAGCAAGAATAAATGCAGCAGCAAGAATGAATGGAACAACATATAGTAAAATGATAGCAGGGCTTAAGAAAGCAAATGTTTCAATAAACAGAAAAATGCTTGCAGAAATTGCTGTATCAGATCCAAAAGCTTTTACAGAAATTGTTGAAATATCAAAAAAAGCATAAATATGAAAGATAAAGTTATTTTTTAAAATAGCTTTATTTTTTTGCAAAAATATTACAAAAATATTACAAATACATTACAAAAATATTAAATTTTAGTAATTGATAAAACTTTCTTGAAAAAACGACATAAAAATGATATTCTAAAATAGAATAAGAAAGTTACTAAGGAGACAAAAGAAATGAAAAATAATTTAATAAAATTGTTAGGTATATTTATTATTATTATAATTGTATTCTCTTTTGGAAGAGTTTATGCAGAAAATTTATATCAAATAGATGCAGAAGGAAAAGAATATTCAGATGAATATAAAAAATGGCTAGAATTAGATGAAGAAGAAAGAAAAAATACAATAGAACCAAAAATGTATGAAACAACAAATATAGATAATAATTCATATCTAAAAAATATGAATAATGTATTTAAAGTACAACAACTAGTAAGAGCATCAATACCTACTCAATATGATTTAAAAAATATAATACCAGAAAATGTAAGAATAAGAAATCAAATGCAAACAAATGCGTGTTGGGCATTTGTAACATTAGGGGTATTAGAATCACATTTAGGTCTAAAAGATAAAAATGCTTTGGCAAATACAGTAGCTTATGATTTTTCAGAAAGACATATGAATTATGCAATGACTAAATCAGCCTTTTTTAATAATCAAATAAACGAATATGGATTTAGTAGAGCACCTAGTGATGGTGGAAACTTTTGGATGGCTACAGCATATTTAACAAATGGGCTTGGAGCAGTTGATGAAAGTGCATTACCATTTGAAAATAATGAAGATAATATAGATATTTCAAGCATACAAAATAAAGAAGTAAAGACAACTTTATATGATACTAAAGAATTTGATGGAGTAACATCAGCCAATAGAAATCAAGTAATACAAAGTATGAAAGAACATATTATGAATTATGGTGGTATATATGCAAATATGTATGGACCAGACTTATATGGAGATGCAAGTTATAATAATGCAACAGGAGCAATATATTGTAAAGATTCAGAAGCTCAACCTATAAACCATGCAGTTGTAATAATTGGTTGGGATGATAATTATAGTGTAGATAATTTTAATGCAGAACAAAGACCACAAAATAATGGTGCTTGGATAGTTAAAAATTCATGGGGAGAAACAGTAACTCAAAAAGTATTACCAATAAAACAACAATTTTTTGAACAATTAAGAAAATATTGCGAAGGAAAAGGATGGTATACACCTGAACAAGTACCAGATTCAGAAATTCTAATCCATCTTAAAAAATTCTATGGAGAAGATAAAGTAGAAATTCAAGGAGAAGATGTTATAATAGAAGTTGGAAATGATGGATATATGTATATTTCATATGAAGATGCTACTATTTATTCAAGTATAGCAGGAATAGAAAAAGCAACAGCTACTAAAGATTATGATAGTGTATATCAAAATGATTACCTAGGAGCAGGAGGAGGAGTAACAGTTACAACACCAGGAGAGTTAAACTTAGCAAATGTATTTAAAAGAGATTCTAGTAAACAAGAAGAATTAGATAAAGTTAGTGTATATTCATATCAAGGATATGAATATAAGGTATATGTAAACCCAAATGGAGATAGTAAAGCTCAAAATGATTTAATAGAAGTAAAATTAAAAGAAGGAGATACACAAAGTGTTGGAGCTGGATATCATGTATTAGAATTTGCTGATCCAATAAGACTTACAGGAGATTCTTTTGTAGTTGTTTTACAATTAGTAAATACAGATGGTGAAAAAGTTGTTGCTTTAGAGAGCAAAGTAGATGATAGTGCTTGGGCTGAGGCAATTGTAAATACACAAGAAAGTTTCTGGGCAAATGAAAATGGATTTAGAGATAATCAATGGGAAGATTTAGCAACAAGAAAAGACTTTAGTGGAAATTTATGTATAAAAGCATATACAAATGATGTAGAAGCACAAGCTGTTGAATTATCAGAAATATATATAGAAGAAGAACCTACAAAAACTATATATCAAGAAGGGGAAAACTTTGATAAAACAGGAATGAGAGTAATTGCAAGATATTCAGATGGATCAACAAAAGAAGTTACAGACTACGATGTTATAGGAGGAGAAAATTTAACACAAGATATAACAAGTGTAACTATTAGATATACAGAAAACGGAATAATTAAGACTACTACACAACCTATAACTGTAAATTCAAATGAAACAGAAATAACATTGTCAGAAATATATATAGAAGAAGAACCTACAAAAACAGTATATGAAGAAGGAGAAAACTTTGATAATGCAGGAATGAAAGTAATTGCAAGATATAGTGATGGTTCAAGTAAAGAAATAGAAAATTATGATGTTATAGGAGGAGAAAATTTAAAAGCTGGTACAACAAGTGTAACTATTAGCTATACAGAAAATGGAGTAACAAAAACAACAGAACAATCAATAATTGTAAATAAAGGACAAGTAGTATTATTAGGAATATATGTGTCACAATCTCCAAATAAAATATCATATCAAGAAGGAGAAAGTTTTGATAAAACAGGAATGAAAGTAATTGCAACATATAGTGATAGTTCAAGTAAAGAAATAACAAATTATGAGGTAATTGGAGGAGAAAATTTAACATCAGGTACAACAAGTGTAACTATTAGATATTCAGAAAATGGAGTAACAAAAACAACAGAACAACCTATAACTGTAAATCAAGAAGAAGCAGAAGTAGTTTTGGTAGAAATATATGTTGAGCAAGAACCTGAGAAAACAGAATATCAAGAAGGAGAAAATTTTGATACTACAGGAATGAAAGTAATTGCAAGATATAGTGATGGTTCAAGCAAAGAAATAACAAATTATGAGGTAATTGGAGGAGAAAATTTAACAAAAAATACAACAAGTGTAACTATTAGATATTCAGAAAATGGAGTAATAAGAAGTACAACACAAGAAATAACAGTAAAAGAAAAAGAAAATCCAAATCCAGGTCCAGAACCAGGCGAAGATCCAGATACTTCAAAAGAGCCCGTTCCATCAAACTTTACTGATTCAAAAGCTGAGATAACAGAAACAAAATTATATTTCTATTCAACAGACTTATCAAATTCAACAGGTGAAATAACAATAAAAGTTACAGGAATAAAATTAGGAGATGAAAGCAATACTTACGAACACTATTGTTATCTTTCAGGAACACAAGGTGATAAAAATATAAATGATTGGAAAAAGATTCAAATAACAAAAGAATCTGATGGAACATATTCTATAACCTGGACTGTGAAATCAGAAGATTTAAGTAATTATGAAGAATTAGTAGAATCTGATAATTTATATTTATATATTAAAGAAATCGCAAGTGTAGACGGAAAATCAGTAGAAAATGTTGTTACATTAGATGTAGACAATCAATCAGATCCACAATGTTATATAGATGGTAAATATGTTGGTGGAATAGATGATGTATTAAACTATGATAAAGGAAATGGAAATAATAATAACAATAATAACGGAGACAATACAACTGCATCAGGAAAGTTACCTTATGCTGGAAGAACTATATTAATAATAGTATCAGTATTAGCAATAGCAGGATCTGGAGTGTTTGCTTATCATAGATATAGAAATATTGATAGATAATAAGCTAAAGAAATGAGGTTACATATAAATGAAAACCTCATTTTTTTATTGTTTTTTCATTTTAGGTTTAGAAATAAGAGAAGCAATATAACCAAAGAAAATAGCAGCAGCAATGCCTCCTGCAGCAGCCTTAACACCACCGGTAAAAGCACCAACTAGCCCATTTTCTTTAACAGCTTCAATAGCTCCTTTAGCTAGATTATATCCGAAACCAGTAAGTGGAACAGTAGCACCAGCACCTGCAAAATCAACTAAATATTGGTATATTCCAATACCTCCCAAAATACATCCAGTGGTAACAAAAATAACAAGAACTCTTGCAGGTGTGAGTTTTGTTTTATCAATTAAAATTTGACCTATAATACAAATGATTCCACCAACTAAAAAACATTTCAGCAAAGAGGAAAAATTAAAAACATTAGCCCAATTAATATCCATATAGATACCTCCTTTTTAAAGTTCAATACTTATTGCATGAGCAATACCGGGAATACTTTCACCTTGTTGAGAACTCGTTGAGTTCATTAATGCTCCAGTTGCAATTAATAATAGTTTTCTTAATTTTTTTTCTTTCAATTTTTTAAAGAAATAGCCAGAAAAAACAGTAGCCAAACAAGCACAACCACTACCACCAGAATGAGTATCTTGAGAATTTTTATCAAAAATTAAAACACCGCAATCATTATAATTAGATTTAATATTATAACCTTTTGATTTAGCAATATCGATTGCAATATCTTTACCAATATAACCTAAATCTCCACTAATTATTTCATCATAATAATTAGGACTTCTACCAGTATCTTCAAAATGAGCTATTAAAGTATCAATAAAAGCTGGAGCCATTGCTGCTCCCATATTATTTGCATCTTTTATTCCCATATCAACAATTTTACCCAGAGTAATATTAGTAATATAAGGACCATTTCCAGTTTTAGATAAAATAGAAGCACCGCTACCAGTTACAGTCCATTGGCTAGTAGGTGGCCTTTGATTTCCAAGTTCTAAAGGAAATCTAAATTGTTTTTCAGCACTACAAAAATGACTAGAAGTAGCACATAAAACATAGTTTGCAAATCCTTCTATACTAATTGCTCCTAAGCTCAAAGATTCTACAAAAGTAGAACAAGCACCAAATACACCCAAAAAAGGAATGTTTATTTCTCTTAATCCAAAAGTAGAAGAAATACATTGATTTAATAAATCACCTGCAAATACGCAATCAATATTTTGAGATGAAATTCCAGATTTTGAAATAACCATTTGAGTTGCTTCTTTGATTATTTTGCTTTCG
Organism: uncultured Clostridia bacterium; assembly: GCA_944386415.1. GTDB lineage: Bacteria > Bacillota > Clostridia > TANB77 > CAG-508 > CAG-269. The sequence continues at coordinate 5,294 of CALXAY010000020.1, forward strand.
GCTTTTTCCCAAGATTTTTCACCCCAAAACTCATCTTCTAAAGTTTGATCAAAATATTTTGCAAGAGGTCCTCCGAGCCTCTTTCGGACCAACAATACTACTACACTCTAAAATTGTTGGAGGGTTATTAAATTTTATAGTTTGCTTACCTAACTTCTCCAAAAAATCATCTCCTAACTTGCTGTTTTTTGGGACGGGGATAAAAAACAGCTTTCATAGATACAATTTTGAGACAAAAATCCTCCGTCCCTAAATGTCTCAAACTAAAGTTACACTTTGAGTATTAAAAATAAGAAAAATAATACCAACTAAAATCGAAGTAGAAATACCAAAAACCAAAACAGGACCTGCAACTGTAAACATTTTTCCACCAACACCCATAACATATCCTTCTGATTTATATTCCATAGCAGGGGAAACAATAGAATTTGCAAAACCAGTAATAGGTATTAATGAACCAGCTCCTGCAAATTTTCCAATTTTATTAAATAAATTAAGACCAGTTAAGAATGCAGATATTGCAATTAAAATAATGGAAACAATTGTACCAGAAGTTTGCGTATCAAAACCACGTTCTTTACATATATTAAGTATAACTTGTCCTAATGTACAAATTAATCCACCAACCCAGAAAGCATTAAAACAATTCTTTAGAATTTTAGAATTGGGAGATTTTTTATTAACATATTCTTGATAAGTTTGTTTACTTTCTAATGGATTCATAAAAATACCTCCTTAGCTATCTTTTCGATTTACATCTATTATGAAACTTAAATCTAAGTCAACAAAGTATTCAGAAATTTTATCTCCATCAATATTTGCTCTTTGCTCTATAATTTTTACTTCTGATAAATAATCAATGGTCTTAGAAGCTTCAGCTATAGCTTTTACAATGGCATCTTTCCAAGAAATAGTAGAATTACCTGTAATTATTAAATGTTTTTTTATATCCATATTAAACCTCCAAATAGAACTTTTAAAAATATCTTTTCCAAATAAAAGGAAATTATACAAAAATAGTAGAAAATAAAATATAAAAATTATATAATGAAAAAAATTAGTCTAAAAAAATATAAATAAGTAATTACTAAAGTAGATAAGAATGGAGGATACTATGGTTGATAGAGCAAGAGAGGTAGCACTAAAAATACTATATAAAATAGATAAAGATGAGGCATATTCTAATATTTTATTAAATGATATGATAAATAAAAATAAAGAAATATTAAATAAGAAAGATATAAGTTTAATATCTGAAATTGTTTATGGAGTCACAACCTGGAGATTAACTATTGATGAGATAATAAAAAAACATTCAAGAATAAAAATAAAAAAAATATCTCCATGGATATTAAATATACTAAGAGAATCTGTTTATCAAATTGTGTTTTTAGATAAAATACCCAAATCAGCTGCTGTAAATGAAGGTGTTAATTTGGCTAAAAAATACGGAAATAGAGGAAGTATAGGGTTTGTAAATGCTATTTTAAGGAATGTTGATAAAAAAGATTATAAAGAATTTTTTGATGAAAAAGATCAATTAGATAAAATTTCCAAAACTATGTCTATGCCCAAATGGATAATTGAAGAATTAAAAAATGAGGGATTGGATAATAACAAAATATTTGAAATTTGTAAAAGTTCTAATATAAGACCGAAGGTTTCTATTAGAGTAAATGAATTGAAAACTAATAAAGAAAAATTAAAAGAAATATTAAATGAGGAAGGAATAGAAGCAAATGATGGAATATTAGATGATTTTTTAGTTTTAGAAAAGTTAAGTGGAATAGAAAAACTAGAAAGTTTTAAAAAAGGTTTGTTTACAGTTCAAGATGAAGTGGCAGGTTTAACAGCTTTGGTTTTAAATCCAAGTTCTGGCGAAAATGTCTTAGATAGTTGTAGTAGTCCAGGTGGGAAGACTACATATTTAGCAGAACTTATGAAAAATGAAGGAAATATTGAAGCATGGGATATTCATGAGCATAGAACAAAATTGGTAGAACAAAATGCAAAAAGATTAGGAATTAAAATAATAAGAACAAAGGTGGAAGATGCAAGTATATATAAAGAAGAATATAAAAATAAATTTGATAAAATACTTTTAGATGTACCTTGCTTAGGAATTGGAGTATTAAGAAGAAAACCAGATATAAAATGGCAAAAAAATAGTGAAGATATAGATAATATATCAAAAATTCAATTTAACATATTAAATACATGTTCTAAGTATTTAAAAGAAGAAGGTGAATTAGTTTATTCAACTTGTAGTATTTTTAAAAAAGAAAATAGAAAAATAGTTGAAAAATTTTTAAATGAAAATTCAAATTTTGAACTAAAAGAATTAAAAATAAAAGAAAAATTTTTCTTAAAATATTTAGTAAAAAATAAATTCTTAGAAGTATATCAAAACGAAAAAACGGATGGATTTTTTATTTGCAAAATAGGAAGAAAAAAGGGAAAATAGCAATATTACAAAAGTATTACATTTATATTACGGTTACATTAAAAATATTGACTTTTTACGAAATAATTATAAAATATAAATGTACTTAGGGTTTTTATGACAAGAAAAAAATAGAATAATGTAAAATATATTCTAGGTATGTTTTAAAAAAAACGACAAAAAATAAAAATAAATAAAAAAAGGAGAAGAAAATGTCAAGTTGTCTAGGACTATATATAGAAGAACATTTAATTAAATATGCAAAAGTATCTAAAGAACGTGACCGAATAAAAGTAGAATCATTTGGAATTAAGTTTTATGATAAAATTGGAGATGCAATATTGCAAGTAATAGAAGAGACATATAGCCAAAAAACACCAATTAGTGTAAATATTTCAGATGAGATATATAATTATTTTGATATGTTTGCGTTACTTACAAAAAACGATCTTCAAAAAGCAATAAAAACAGAATTTGAATCTTATTGTGCAGATAAAGGGTATAATCCAAATGTATTTGAAACAAGATATGCGGTTGTAGATAGTCAATTAGACAAAGATAAAATTAAGATTATTCATGTTGTAGATAATAAGATAGAATTAAACAAAAGAGAACAAGAAGTTGAAGGATATCACTTAGCAAATATTTCTCCTATTTCAATGTCAATTCCAAATTTACTTCAAATAGAAAAAGATGAAAATAGTCTAATTGTAAATATAGAAGATGACACAGTAATAACAACTATTTTGGGTGGAAAAATTTTTAATATTGACATGATTGAAGAAGGAAGTAGAGATATCTTATCTAAGATAAATTCAAAAGAAAATTCTTATTCAACATCTTATGAAATTTGTAAAAATACTACTATATACACATCTAATGGAAGAGAATTACAAACAGAACATCAAACATATTTAGCAGATATTATGCCAACTTTATATAATATAGTTAATCAAGTAAGTAAAATAATAAATAACAGTGTGGAAAAAATAAGAAAAGTATATATAACAGGTACAGCAGCACTTGTAAACAATATAGATTTGTATTTTCAAGAATATTTACCAGATACACAATGTGAAATATTAAAACCATATTTTATTGAAAATACAGGAGATATAAACATAAAAGACTATATAGAAGTAAATTCAGCTATTTCTATGGCTTTAATGGGACTTGGTGAAGGCGTAACAGGAATGAATTTTAAAAAGAAGACACTTTCAGATCAAATTCCAAGCTGGATGAAAGTAGAAGTAAATCCAGATGTAAGTAAAAAAAGACAGAAAAACTTAGGCGGATTTCTTACATGGGATTTAGGGCAAAAATTAGATAAGACAGAAAAGAGTTTAATAAGAATAGCTGTTGCTTTATTTTTGTTAGTTACAATTTACAGTGTCTTTTCAGGATTATTAAATTATCAAATAAGTGAAAAAGAAAAAGAAGCAAATGATTCAATTGCTAAGACAAATAGTCAAATTGAATTAGCAAATAGTGATAATGAACAGATAAAAACAAAGACAAATGAATATTCATCAATGATTCAAAATTTACAAGATGCAAATGACAGATTAACAGATAGAAACAGAACAAGAAATGCTATACCTAATTTATTAAATCAAATAATGTCAATAATTCCTGAAAATGTACAATTAACATCTATTGAAAATGACGCAGGAACACATATTGTTATTAATGCACAATCAAATAAGTATGAACAATTAGGATTTTTTGTAGCAAGATTAAAAACAGATGTTATTCTAAATAATGTGGTTTCTACAGCAGGACAAAAGGATAACGGTGTAGTTACAATAAAAATAGAAGGAGACTTACCATGAAAAAATTATTAATTTTAATTCTTATTGTTTTACTATTAGCACTTTCTGTTTTAGTTGTTATGCAGGGCGTAAGAATAGGTAGTATCAAGATACTTGGAATAGGACAAATTCAAGAAAAGAGCGAACAACTTGATGCTAAAATTCAAGATGCTGCAAGACTTGCAGAAAAAACTTATGCACAGGCTGTAAACGAAGTAAACACAAATGCTAAAAAACTTGAAGAAGAGAAGAAAAATTATGAAGATATGACTACTATTAGTGAAGATAGTGATGTAGAGGCAGCAAATCAATTAGAAAGATATGAAATTGAAACATTATGGGTAAGAGTAGGAAATCATGCAACTAGTCAAGGTGTTGTAATGCAAATGGATGTACTACCTAGCTCAAGTGGAGCAAAAGATACTTATAATTTAAGATTTGCAGCAACAGGAAGCTATATATCAATAACAGATTTTATCTCAGCAATTGAAAATGATAGTACATTAGGCTTTAAAATAGAAGAATTTAAAATGAGACCATCAGGCTCAAATTTACAAGCAATGTTTGTATGTAAAGATATAGCAATAGCAGAAGTATCAGCAATTACACAACAAGATGATAGTGATGATACAGAAAATACTAATAATTCAAACGAAACAAATACAGAAAACACAACAGATACAACAAATCAAACAAATACAACTAATACAACAGGGACGACAAGTGCAACTGATACAGTAACTGTTGTAGAATAGTAGAAAGGAAGAAGAAGATGTCAGCAAAATCAGTTTTAAAAGAAATAATTATTGTATTATTGTTATGTTTGGCTATAATACTAATTTTAGGAATTTTATTATATGAATATGTTCCTATAGCTAAAACAATTCCAAATGAAGTATCATATACTACACCAGAAAATGTAAAGCAAGAATTACTTTCAAGTTCTGATGTAGATGATAGCCAGATAATTATGACATATGAAGTTAATTCTGATGATTTAAGCAATTATAGAAGAATACAAGATTATGTACCTGGAAAAGCAAATCCATTTTCATCATATGAAACACAAGAAGATGATGAAGAAGAAAATGAATCACCAGATGGAAATAGTACAAATGATAATTCATCAACTACAGATAATGGAACAGAAAATGATGATAGGTCTTCAAATTCAGGAGGACATTTCTTCCAAAATACAGGAACAAAATAATTTTTAGTTATTAACATTGTATTTATATAAATATAATACAAATAAATTAATTCAAAAGAGGAAAGGGGGAAAACAAATGAAAAATAATAAAGGTATAACACTTATAGCTTTAGTAATAACGATTATAGTTCTATTAATTCTAGCAGGAGTATCAATTGCTATGTTAACAGGAGATAATGGTATACTTACACAAGCTGGAAGAGCAAAATATACTCAAATAGAAGGACAAGTTAGAGAAGAAATTAACCTAGCAGTACAAGCTGCTAAAATGTTTGCTGAACAAAAATCTGTAACATCTACAAGTGGAGGATGGTTAGCTAGTGGAAACATAGGTACAACATCTACAGCAAATAATTCAGGAACAGTACCAGAAACAGTTATAGGTCAATTAAGAGCAGACTTAACAACTGAAAAAGGTTATACAACTATATCTGCTGGAACAAATGCTGTAACAATAACATATGAAACAGATAGTTATAAATCTGCAACAAACTATAATACTGCAAAAATAGTAGCAGTAATAGGAGTTTCAGGAAATACATTTACAGTTAATTCTATTACAGCATATAGAAGTGCTGATAATGCATCAGGCGAAAGTATTTTATAAACAAGGAGGATAAAAAATGATAAGAAATCAAAAAGGTATTACTTTAATTGCATTAGTAATTACAATTATTGTTTTATTAATATTAGCAGGAGTATCAATTGCGATGCTAACTGGAAATAATGGAATTTTAACACAAGCTAATAAATCAAAAGTTGCTCAAATTGAGGGACAAGTTAAAGAAGAAGTTAATTTAGCAGTACAAGCTGCTAAAATGTATGCTGAACAAGAAGCTGTATCAACTGCAACAGGATATACAGCATCTACACATTTAGCAGCTCCTAATGATGATATTATAACAGAAATGGAAAAAGATTTAACAACAGCAAAAGGATATACTTTAGGAGGTACAAATGGTTCTGGTGCTACAGCTGGAACAATTACTGTAACATACACAACAGATAGCTATAAATCAGCAACTAATAATGCATCTGCAAAAATAACATTTACAATTAAAGTAACAACAAATAATTTTGAAATAACAACTATAGCAGGTTCACAAACAATAAATATGACATCAACACCATAAAAAATGATGAACAATTAAATAAAATTAAATAAAAGCCATACGCACACTAGGTGTGTATGGCTTAAACAATAAAAGGGATTAAAATGGAAACGTTTTTTTATATCATAATATTTATAATAGGAAATTTATTTGGAAGTTTTTATACTTTAGCAGTATATAGAATACCAAAAAGACAAGACATAATTCATACACATTCTTATTGTCCTAATTGTAATCATAAATTAGGTTTATTTGACTTGTTTCCAATATTTAGTTATATATTTTTAGGTGGAAAATGTAGATATTGCAAAGAAAAAATAAGACCTAGATATTTAATATTAGAAGTTTTATCAGGAATACTATTTGTAGTAATAGCTTTATTTATGGGATTAAATTTAGAAAACTTAAACTATATGAAAGTTGCACAATATTGTTTTACAGTATTATATTTAACATATGTAATATTAATATGTGGAATAGATAAAGAAAATAGAAAAATTGATAAATATGTAAATGTCTATGGGATAGCAATATCAATTATGTATATGTTATATCTATACATAGTAGAAAATGCTAATATATATAGATATGGTATATACCTTGTTTTATACATACTAATTTTAACATTTGATACAATAACATTAAAAAGATTTGCAAGAAGCACATATACCAATGGAATATTATTAATGCTTGTAACAATGATAGTTTTTACTAATGAATTTATAACACTAAGTGCAATAATTTTTACTCTTTTAGCTATGGCAATATATATATTAATATATAAATTGAAAAATAAGATAAATAAAAATAAGAAAACAGATAGACAAATATCAAATGAAATTAGTATAGGATTTTATTTAGGGGTAGCAAATATTTTAGTATTTATACTAGCATTAATTTATGACTATTATGTTATATAGAAGGAGAAAAGCATGAAAATTCGTAGTGAGAAAGGATTTACAGGTATAGATATATCAGTAGCAGTTGTTGTAGCATTTTTATTTATAACAATAATATCTTTATTAGTATACCGTGTAAATAGTACTTCAAAAGCAATAAGTCTTAGAAGTGATGCAACATATCTTGCAATAAATGAAATAGAAGAAATTAAAAATAATGGTTTTGAATTATATGGAACAAGAAGCAAGAAAGACGGAAATAGTGTTGTAACTTCTAACGAAGCAATAGCAGGACATTCAGGATATTATAAAACAATTACAGTAATAGATTATACAGATTTACCAGGAAACGAAAGTAAAACATCAGGAGTGGTAAAAAAAGCAACAGTAAAAATATCTTATATGTTTCAAGCAAAGGAGCAATCAGTTGAGATTTCAACAATACTTTCAAAGGAGATCTAAATATGAAATCAGATAAAGGTGTAACATTAATTACATTAACTATATATGTTATTGTTAGTATAGCTATGGTAGGAATAATTACAATTGTAAGTGGTGCATTTATGTCGAGTCTTCGAGATTCAGATTTTTATAATGGACCAATAGCTGAGTATACAGCATTTAATAGTTACTTTTCAGAACAAGTAAATCATCCAGGAATTGAAGTTTTACAATGTAGAGACAATTATGTAGTTTTTAGTGATGGGGTACAGTATAGTTTCATAAAAGATAATAAAGGTATATATAAAGATCGAGTAAAGATATGTTGGAATGTAGATTCATGTAAATTTTCTCAGTCAGAAGAAAATGGAAAAACAGTAATAACAGTGCAATTCAATGCAGGGGGACAAAACAGAATAACAAATTATACATTAAAATAGTATAAATAAATTTAAAATTTTAATACAAAAGAAAGGAAGAAGACTATGGAAATGAGGAGAAGACAACCTATAGGTGTTGAATTAGTTAAAAAAGGAATAGTAGAAGAAGATGATATAAAAAAAGCATTAGACTACCAAAAACAACATCCAAACAAAAAGATAGGTGATATATTGTATATATTGGATGTATGTGATCCTAATAAATTAATAAAAGCTATAGGTGAGATTTTAGGAACAAAAGGAATTTTATTAACAAGTAAAGTATTAAAATTAAATGTAACAGATTATATATCATTAGATGTGGCTAAAAAAAATAGGGCTGTTCCTTTTGAAGTTGATTCTGGAAAAATTAAAGTATGTTTTGCAAATACTGTAAATGCTAGAGCAATGGAAACAGTGCGTCTACTTATGTTAAATAAAGGCTTAGTAATGGAAGAATATATTACATTTGAACCTGATATTGATAGAATATTAAAATCATATGAAGGAACAGTAACAGATAATTTAACAACTGCAGGAGCAAATGATTCAATAACAACTTTAGTTGACAGTATAATAAAAACAGGTATGGAAAGAAGAGCAAGTGATATTCATATTGAGCCTATGCAAAATAAAGTAAGAGTAAGATATAGAATTGATGGTGAATTATTCACAGCAGCAAATATAGCAAAAGAAAAACAAGGACAATTGATAGGAAGATTAAAAGCAATATCTAATATGCATCAAGAAAAACAAGAATCTCAAGATGGAAGAATATTGATGTATGATGATTACAATATTCGTGTATCTTCACAGCCAAATGTGTATGGAGAAAAATTTGTTTTAAGATTATTAAAAAAAGATATGAATATAAGAAATATCTTTGAATTAGGGTTGCCAGCAACAGAAAAAGAGTTACAAAAAAGTATTAACAAAAAAAATAGCTTAACAATAATGGCTGCTCCAACTGGAGAAGGAAAGACAACAAGTTTATATAGTATTATAGATTATCTAAATAGACCAGAAATAAATATAACAACAATTGAAGACCCAGTAGAAATAAGAATAGAAGGTTTAAACCAAATAGAAATAGATCCAAGAGTAACATTTGCTGACTCTTTAAGAACAGTATTAAGACAAGATCCAGATATTATACTAGTAGGTGAAATACGTGATAAGGAAACAGGCGAAATAGCAATACAAGCTGGACAAACTGGACATTATGTATTATCAACAATACACACAATAGATAGCTTGGAAGTAATAACAAGACTTAGAAAAATGGGATTATCAGATTATGATATATCAAGTACATTAGCAACAGTAATTTCACAAAGATTAGTAAGAAGATTATGCACAAAATGTAGAAAAGAAAGACCATTTAATAGTGAAGAAAAAAAGATAATTACAACATTAGGAAAAAAATATGGAGTAGAATTTGACATAACTGGAAAAACTTATGAAGCAGTAGGATGTAAGCATTGCAATAATACCCGGATATTATGATAGACTTCGGAATATTTGAAATATTAAATATAACAGACGAAATAAAAACACAAATAATAAATGGAGAATCAAGTATTGAAATAAGGAAAGAAGCAATCAAAGAAGGGTATAAGCCATTAGTAGTAGACGGAATAAGAAAAGTAATCCAGGGATATACAACAATAGAAGAATTAAATAAGAAATTACTATTCATTTAAAAAACAAAGGAGGAAAAATAAGATGAATTTAGATAAAATTTTAGATGAGGCAATACGTCTTGATGCTTCTGATGTTCATTTAATACCTGGAAATAAACCAATGTTAAGAATTGTAAGAGACTTAGTACCTGTAGAAGGAAGTAAAATAATAAAGCCAGAAGATATGTTTGAGGTATATGATTATTTAGTTAAAGGAAATGTTGATAAAGATGAAGTATTCAATACAACAAGAAAACTAGATATGTCATATGAATATAAAGATATACGTTTAAGAGTAAATATATCTTTAGCAGATGAAGTACCAATATCAACATTAAGATTAATAAAAAATGAATTACCAAGTTATGAATCACTAGGAGTTCCAGATATAGTAAGAAGAATGACATACCAGCCACAAGGCTTAATCTTAGTTACTGGTAAAACAAACTCTGGTAAAACAACAACTCTAAATGCTTTAATAAATTATATTAATGAAAATCAAAATAAGAAAATATTAACACTAGAAAATCCGGTAGAATATAAACATCATTCTAAAAAATCATTAATAGTACAAAAAGAAGTAGGACAAGGAAGAGATAGTTTAACATTTAGTGATGGTGTTAAAAACTCTTTAAGAGAGGACTGTGATATACTAGTAATAGGAGAGATTCGTGATAAAGAAACAATGGAAGCAGCAATAGAAATGGCAGAATCAGGACATTTAGTAATAGGAACACTTCATACGAAATCTTGTGCAGAGACAATAGATAGAATGATAAACTTCTATGAAGTAAGAGACCAAGCAAGTATAAAATATTTGTTATCAGCATTATTAAAACTAGTTGTATCTCAAAGATTATTAAAAGGTACAGATGGAAAATTAGTATTAGTTCCAGAAGTTATGGTTGTAGATAATATTGTTGCAGGAATAATTCGTAAAGAAAAACTAAGTGTATCTGAAATAGAAGATGCTATACAAAGTAATTTAGAAAAAGGAAGTATAGGATTAATAAATTCTTTAGCAGAATTATTTGTTAAGGATAAAATAACTTTAGAACAAGCTAAATCACAAATAGAAGAGAAGAATATTGAAACATTAAATAGAACTATTATGCAATTAAAAATAAAAAACGTAAAATAAACTAAAGGAGGAGTAAGCTAATGCCAACATATACGTATAAGGCCATGACAAGAACTGGATTGGTTGTAAAGAACAAAGTAGAAGCATTGAGTAAGCAAAACCTTATAAAATCTTTGAAAAATAACAATTTAGTTCCTATATCAATAGAACAAATATCATATAGAACGGGAAGTAAAGTCAAGAAACAAAAGAGAAATATTACTGATATTAATGAAATAATGAAAAATGTAAATACAACACAATTAGCAGGTGAAAAACATAAAACACTTTCAACTAAGGAAAAAATAAATATATATTTTGCAAAAACAGAGAAAATAACACAAAGAGATGTCGTTGTATTTACACAGAACTTTTATCTATTAAAGAAAGCGAATTTTAACAATATACATGCTCTAAATACAATAATTGAAAGTACAGAAAACTTGTCTTTTAAAGGAATATTGGAAGATATATTAGCAGGAGTAGAAGCCGGTGAAAATATGTATACAACAATGGAATATTATTCTAATGTATTTCCATATATATATATTAATATGATAAAAGTTGGAGAACTTTCTGGTTCTCTTACAAATTCATTAGAACAAGCTGTAAAATATCTAGATGATACAGAAAGTTTAAATAAAAAGCTAAGATCTATATTAATACCTAATATTATTCAATTTGTTTTATTAATTGTAATGTTATTTGTTGGAACTTTATTTGCTATTCCAGCAATTCAGAATGTATTTGACGAAATAGGAACAGAAGAACAATTACCAGCAATAACTTTATGGTTTTCAGATTTTGTAAATAAATTGATACAATATTGGTATATACCAGTACTTGTTATTGCAGCTATAGTAGGAGCAATTGTATTTTATGTTCATACACCAAAAGGAAAATATAATTTTGACTATTTTAAATATAAAATGCCAATATTTGGTGAGCTGATATTTGCTCTTGATTTCTCAAGATTAATGAAAGCAATGCTTTTAAATTTAGAAAATGGTATGAGAATCCAAGAGTCTATAGAAGTAAGTAAAAATGTTGTTAAAAACTATGTTCTATTATCAATTATAGAAACAGCAATAAATAATATATTAATAGGTCAATCATGGATTGAGCCATTTGAAAAATCTGGATTAGCAAAACCAATGATAACAGAAATGCTTAAAATTGGTATGCAGACAGATTTAGCAGAAATGATGGAAAAATTAGTAGAATATATGGAAATTGATATAGACAATATTATGACAAAAATAATGAAAGCTTTACCACAAGTAGTATATGCTCTAGTAGGAGTTGTATTGATATTCTTCGTATTAGTTGTATTAGTGCCTTGTATACAAGTTTATATGGGAAACTTCTTATTCTCAGCTTATGGAGTATAGAAGTAAAAAGACAAAAGTTGGGAATTTATCTCAACTTTTGTTGTATTTTTCCATAAAAAATGATAAATTATTTATAGTATAAAAATATAATAAGAAGAGGAATGAAATGAAAGTAGGAATAGATTTAGGTGGAAGTCACATTGCAATTGGTGTAGTAGACAAAAATGGAAAAATTTTAGAAAAAGTAGAAAAAAAATTAAAAGGAATTGTAACAAAAGAGGTAAAAAAAGTAATAGAAAATACAATTGTAGAAGCAGTAGATAAATTTAAAAAAGAATATAAAATAACAGAGATAGGTATAGCTATACCAGGAACTGTTACAAAGGAAACAGTAGTAAAATCAGTAAATTTAGGCTTGAAAAATTATAAGATAATTGAAGAATTGCAAAAGAAAATAAATATGCCAATAAAAATAAAAAATGATGCTAAATGTGCAGCAATAGCTGAAAGCACATATGGTTCATTAAAAGACTATAAAAGAGTATTATTTCTAACACTTGGAACAGGTATAGGAGGAGCTGTTGTAATTAATAATAAACTCTTAGATACTGGAGATTTACCAGGATGTGAAATAGGTCATATGGTAATTGATAAAAATGGATTAGAGTGCAATTGTGGAAGAAAAGGGTGTTTTGAAAAATATGCTTCAATGAAAGCTTTTAAAAATAATTTAAGAAAAGCATTAGGATATGATGAAACATTTAGCGGAAAAGAATTATTGGCAATAATAAAGAATACTAAAAAAGAAGAAAAGAAATATAAAATAATAGAAAAAATTAAAAGAGAATATATTGAAAATTTAAGTATAGGAATAGCAAATTTAGTAAATATATTTGAACCAGAGGCAATAGGTATTGGAGGTAGTTTTGTTTATTTTGGAGAAATATTATTAGACGATTTAAAAAAAGAATTAGTTACTGAAAATTTGTTGTTTAATCCAAGAAAAGATATTAATATACAAACAGCAGTATTAGGAAATGAAGCGGGAATAATAGGAGCAATTTTATAAAAATAAAAAATAAGACATGGAAAATTATTTCTATGTCTTTTTTATAAAATTATTAATAAAAATTTTGTTATTTTCTACAGTTAGGAACTCTAATTATATTTCCGGCATAAATCAAATTTGGATTTGATATATTATTCAAAGTTGCAATTTCATTTACAGTAGTATCATATCTAGTGGCAATTTCGCTTAAAGTATCTCCTCTTTTTATGGTATATAAAACTTTTCCGCATTCATTTCCTAAATTTGTAGTACTACTATTATATATAACAAGCCTTTGACCGGGATATATTAAATTAGGATTACTTATATTATTATCTATAACTAACTTTGATACTGTTGTATCATATCTAACGGCAATTTCACTTAAAGTATCTCCTTTAACTACTGTATAAACTAATGAAGAAGAGCTAGTGTTATTATTTATACTAATTGTGAATTGTTCACCAGGATAGATTAGATTAGGATTAGTTATAGAAGGATTTAATGAAACAATACTATTTACTGTTGTTCCATATTTTCTTGCAATTTTACTTAAAGTATCACCAGATTTTACGGTGTATATTATAGTTCCATTTTCTGTAGGTTCTTCAGGTGTAGATGGACTATCAGGTGTCGGTATAGGAGAGGTATTAGATAGTAAAACACCATCGGTAAATTTATCTCTATCAACATTGCCAGAAATACCAGTAACTCTACCAGTACTTGTATATTGCCATCCAACCCAAGTATTCCATTTATCATTTCCGCCAGGTTCACTTACACCATAATTTGCAACCCAAAGTGGATAAATTGCTAAATCAGAACTTAAAATTGTTCTTGCTGTATAACTATTGCTATAAATTAAAACTTCTTTGTTTGTAGCATTTTGAAGTGTTTCCAAAAAAACTTTTGAAATCTCATTTATTTGATTAACTGATAAATTGCCAAAAGATTCAAAATCCATAGCTAGCTTGCAATCAGGTTCTTTTCCACTAATAACTTTTGCAAAGAAATTTGCTTGATTTCGTGCTTCTTCTACAGTTCTTGCAGTTACATAGTGATAGAAGCCTACTTTTAAACCATTTGCTTTTGCATTTTGATAGTTTCTTTCAAAATAAGGGTCAATATAACTTACACCTTCACTTGATTTTATATAGACAATATCAATACCTGCATTTTTTACTTGAGCAAAATTAATATTTCCTTGCCAAGAGCTAACATCTATTCCTTGATAAATAGTAGAACTAGAAGGACCAAAAGCAAGAGAAGAAACAGATGTGGAGATAATAAAAAAAGTAACAAAAGAAAATAAAAGAACAATAATTTTTATTTTTTTAAACATAAAATGACCTCCTTTCTGAAGGAAATACCTTCTCTTTACATAATATGCGAATTTATAAAAAGAAGTTTCTTTGTATTTACATATATATTGTAAGATGAATAAAGACAAAAAATTGGAAAAAATCGTTAAAACACTTGAAAATTATAAAAAACTTTGATATAATACTTATCGTGATTAAACACGCTTATAGCAGTTTTACGGGAAGTGCCTAATTTTTAGGTCCTAAGAAACGAAAACTTAAGCGGAAGAAATAACAAAAAGGGAGGAATTTAAAATGTCAGTAGTTGCAATGAAACAATTACTAGAAGCAGGTGTTCATTTCGGACATCAAACTAGAAGATGGGATCCAAGAATGGCTGAATATATATTCCAAGCTAGAAATGGTATCCATATTATCGATTTACAAAAGACATCAAAAAAATTAGATGAGGCTTATAACTTTGTAAGAGAACAAGCCGAAGAAGGAAAAACAATTTTATTTGTTGGAACAAAGAAACAAGCTCAAGAGTGCATGAAAGAAGCAGCTGAAAAATGCGGAATGTACTATGTTGATAAAAGATGGTTAGGTGGAATGCTAACTAACTTTGATACAATTCAAAAGAGAATTCAAAGATTAAAAGACTTAGAGAATATGGCAGAAGATGGAACTTTTGAAGTATTACCTAAAAAAGAAGTTATTCTACTTAAAAAAGAAATGGAAAAACTAGAAAGAAATCTTGGTGGAATCAAAGATATGAGTGAATTACCAGGAGTTATATTCTTAGTAGATCCTAAAAAAGAAAGAATAGCTGTATTAGAAGCTGAAAAATTAGGAATACCAACAGTTGGATTAGTTGATACAAACTGTAATCCAGAAGATGTTGATTATGTTATTCCTGGAAATGATGATGCAATAAGAGCAGTTAAATTAATTGCAGATGTTATGGCAAATGCAGTTATAGAAGGAAAACAAGGAGAAAGCTTTGATTTAGAATCAGAAGAGCAACCAGTAGAGGAAGAAGAAACATCAATGGAGCAAGTGGTTGCAAATAATGACGAAGAAGCAGAAAGTGAAGAAGTAACAGAATAAAATAAAAAAAGAAGAGTAGAGCTTTTCTGCTCTACTTTTTAAAAATATAAAAGGGAGGAAAGAAAAATGATAACAGCAAGTCAAGTAAAAGATCTTAGAGAAAAAACAGGTGCAGGTATGATGGACTGCAAAAAAGTTTTAACAGAAACAGATGGAGACATGGAAAAAGCAATTGAATTATTACGTGAAAGAGGAATTGCAAAAGCTGCTAAAAAATCAGGAAGAGTTGCAGCAGAAGGTTTAGTAGAAAGCTATATTTCTGAAGATGGAAAAGTAGGAGCAGTAGTAGAAGTAAATGCAGAAACAGATTTTGTTGCTAAAAATGATGAATTTAAAAAATTTGTATTAAGTGTAGCAAAGCAAGTTGTTGAAAAAAATCCAAAAGATTTAGAAGATTTATTAGCACAAGAATCAATAGATGAATCTGGGAAAACAGTAAATGATGTATTAACAGATAAGATTGCAAAAATTGGTGAAAATATGAATATTAGAAGATTTGCAAGATTTGAATCAACAGGATTATTAGAAAGCTATATCCATGGAGATGGAAAAATTGCTGTTTTAGTAAATATGAAAGGTGGAGACCATGAGGTTGCAAAAGATGTTTGTATGCAAATTGCAGCTGCAAGACCTGAATTTTTAAACGAGGACACAGTTCCAGAAGATAGAGTAAATAAAGAAAAAGAAATATTAAAAGCACAAACAATGAATGAAGGAAAACCAGAAGCAATAGCAGAAAAAATTGTTCAAGGAAGAATTAGAAAATTCTTTGAAGAAGTTTGCTTAGTTGACCAAGTTTTCGTAAAAGATCCAAATAAAAAAGTATCTGACATATTAAAAGAACATAATGGTGAAGTTGTAGAATTTGCAAGATTTGAAAAAGGTGAAGGAATCGAGAAAAAAGAAGAAAACTTTGCAGAAGAAGTTATGAAACAATTAAAATAAAATATAAAAAACACTACTATTTAGGTAGTGTTTTTTATCATATCTTAAACAAAAATATTTAACAAAAAAGATAATAAGTAATATTATTAGTACACTTTTACATCTTAATTTTTAGTTATCCGGGAAAATCTTCCCACATTTCATTAAAGTAAAAAATAGAAATTTGAAGAAAGAAGGCAATATAAAAAGAAGAGCAAAGTAAAGAATAAAAGTTGATTATTAAATAAACCTATAATAGAATGGAGGTAATAGATGAGTATTAAAGTTTTTACAGAAAAAGAATATTATAAAGCAAAAAGATTATATCCTAATCTTGGAAAAATAAATTTCTTAAAAGAAAAAGGGGAAGAATACCATTTAGAAACAGAGGATGAATATGAAGTACATAATGAACATGATAAAATATTGGAAGGAGGAATTGATATGTCAGGTTTTGTGAATACATTAAGAGAGGATAGAGAAAAGATTATAAAAAACAAGAGATAAAGGTTAAAAAATAGAAAGAAAATGAGTAATATAAAAGAAAAAATATATATAGAATAAAATACACTATTATAAATATAGTGTATTTTTCGTTTTCTTAAGAAAATCTTAAAAAAATACTGTTTTTTTTCTAAAAGTATGATAAAATAGGCTAGAAAATAAAAACTAAGGAGAGAGGAAGATGCAAGATACAAAATATAAACGAATTTTACTAAAGTTAAGTGGAGAAGCATTGGCAGGAAAAAAAGGTACAGGTGTAGATGTAGAAACAGTAGGTGCTATATGTGATAAAGTAAAAGAAGTAGTAGAAATGGGAGTACAAGTTGCAATAGTAGTAGGAGGAGGAAATTTCTGGAGAGGAAGAAATGGACATCAAATGGAAAGAACAACAGCAGACTATATGGGAATGCTTGCAACAGCAATGAATGGATTAGCACTTCAAGATGCTTTAGAAGCAAGAGGTGTATATACTAGAGTACAAACAGCAATAGAAATGAGAGAAATAGCAGAACCATTTATACAAAGGAAGGCAGAAAAACACTTGGGAAGAGGAAGAGTAGTAGTATTTGCATGTGGTACAGGACATCCATATTTTACAACAGATACAGCAGCAGTGCTAAGAGCAACAGAAATAAAAGCAGATGTAATATTACTTGGAAAATCAGTAGATGCAGTTTATGATTCAGATCCAAAAGAAAACCCTAATGCTAAAAAATATGATGAAGTAACATATATGGAAGCTTTAGAAAAAGATTTAAAAGTAATGGATTCAACAGCTATAGCAATGTGTAGAGATAATCATATGCCACTATTAGTATTTGGAATAGAAGATCCAGAAAACATAGTAAGAGCAGTAAAGGGTGAAAAAATAGGAACTATAGTAAAATAAAAAATAAGAAAATTGTAATTTTAAAATATAAATTTAAAGGAGAGGTTATTATGGATTATAAAAATTTAGAAGAAAAAATGGAGAAAACAATAAGTGTATTTAGTGAAAAGTTAGCAGAAGTTAGAGCAGGAAGAGCAAACCCTGCAATATTAAACAAAGTGAGAATAGATTATTATGGAACACAAACACCAATTAATCAAGTAGCAGCTATATCAGTTCCAGAAGCAAGACTAATTGTAATTCAACCATGGGATGCAAGTGTATTAAAAGAAATAGAAAAGGCAATACTTGCATCTGATATAGGAATTAATCCAAATAATGATGGAAAAGTAATAAGACTAGCTTTTCCTGAATTAAATGAAGAAAGAAGAAAAGAATTAGTAAAAGATATTAAGAAAATGGGTGAAGAAGCAAAAGTTGCAGTAAGAAATGTAAGAAGAGAAGGAATAGATACGGCAAAATTATTACAAAAAAATGGAGAAATGACTGAAGATGAATTAAAACATGCAGAAAATGAAATTCAAAAAATGACAGATAAATATATTGATGAAGTAGATAAAGTTTTAGAGAAAAAAGAAAAAGAAATAATGTCAGTATAAAAACAAGATTATTAAATAATTAAAATATAATTTTGTTTATTTAAGACTAACTATGTGAAAGTCAAGAAATTTTATGAAAAAAATAAAAATATTTGAATAATTAGTACATTGAAAAT
>CALXAY010000021.1 GCA_944386415.1 uncultured Clostridia bacterium
ATAAACAGAATTGAAGTATATGAAGATAAAAAAGTTGAGATAGAATTTAATTTTTAAAGAAAAACAATCTAAAATAATTTAGATTTTTAATTAAATATTAAAATGCAGTAAAAAGCACCCATCAGATGAGGGAGCAGAAAGCAAAGATGGAGTAACAGAAGCAAAAACTAATCTAAAAATAACATTAAAAATACAAAAATTGTTAGAACAAAGTGGTTGTAATGTAATATTGACACGTTCTGATGATAATGGAATTTTTGATTTAGACAGTAAAACTTTAAAACAAAAGAAAATATCAGATATTAAAAATAGAGTAAAAATAGGAAATGAATCTTCAGCAGATATATTTGTATCTATTCATTTAAATAAAATATCAGAATCTAAGTATTATGGATGGCAATGCTTTTATAATACTAAAAATGACAAAAGTATTAATTTAGCTAACTGTATACAAGTAAGCTTAAATGAAACAATAGAAAAAGAAAATAATAGAGTCGCAATGAAGTTAAATACAGTATATATTATGAAAAATGTAGAGATTCCTATATCAATTGTAGAATGTGGATTTTTATCAAACCCTGAAGAAGAAAGACAGCTTTTAGATGATAGTTATCAAGAAAGATTAGCTTGGGGAATTTATAATGGAATAATGGAATATTTCTTAGAACTTTAAGCAAAAAGTTAAGAAATGCATAAAATTTTGCTTTTTTCTAGTAAAAGTGGTATAATAGAAGTGGAGTAAGACGCAAAGGAGGAAACTGTTATGGGAAAAGTAATTGATTTTCAAGAAAGAAGAAAAAATTTTATGAAGGGAATACAATTAACAGATGCAGATAGAGTAAGTTATATAGGAGATAGAACGAGATTTGTAAAAGATACACCAGAAAGAAGAGCAAATTATAGTGCATTAAAAAGAGCTTCACAAGCATATTATAGTTTATCACCAGAAGAAAGATTGGAAGTTCAAAGAAGAAGTATGAAAGCAAGAGAAAGAAGAAGAGGCAAAAAAGTAACAGGAGCGAGAAGTTCTGGAAACTATAAAGGAAGTAGAAAAGGTTTAAATATTGTGTTAGCAGGTGTAATTGGTGCTGCTATTGCAGTAGGAGCATATGGAATTGTTTCTAATGATTCTAGAGCTACAGAAAAACAAGATAGAGTAGCATTAGAACAAGTAATTGGAAACCAAGATGAATTAGCAAGATTAGGAATAAGTAATGAAACAGCAACAGAAATACGAAATTTGTATTCTGAATTAAATAATGGAGATTTAGAAAATTTAAGTGAAGAAGAAGTATTAGGTTTAGGAAGTCGTGTGGAAGATGTACAATTAAGTACAATGAAAGAAAAAATAGCAAACGAAATGGGAGTGTCAGTAGAAAGTGTAGAATTAAGAGTAAATTACTCTACAAGTGAACCACCAAAAGCTAGAGTAATAATAAACGATAAAGTATATAGTGAAGGAGACTTTTTAGATTATAACGATAATATTTCTAGTGAAATAGCTGATTACATTAAAGAAATTGCTGAAACACAAAGTATAAATTCAAGTTTGGAAGAAGGAAGTATAACAAAACAAGATGCATTAGAACAATATAGAGAAGCTATAGAAAGTGCAAGAGATACTTCTACAAAAGAATTATCAATTGATGAAAATGGAAACATAAGTTTAAGTCAAGTATCAAGAGAAGATATAGATAAAGCAATGGAAGATGAAGAAGAAAGATAAAAATTAAAAATGCATAAAATTACCACTCTTTGCAAACAATATGTGTAAAACATATTAGCAAGGAGTGGAATTTTTTTGAGAACAAAAAGAATATTAAAAATAAACGGTACACCATTAGATAAGACTCAACTAGAAAAACATTTACAAAAAATTGCATCTTCACATAATTTAGTAGGAAAATCAACAAAACAAACTTATCCAGTGCCACATTTATTAGAGAGCTTTGAAGTGATTCAAAATGTATATAATCTATTAAATGAACATTTAAAATTAGGGATAGGTATACATCCAGCAGGAGAATGGCTACTTGATAATTTATATGCTGTAGAAGAGAGTGTAAAGGAAATTGAAAAGGAATTAACATTAAAAAAATACACAAGTTTTTTAGGAATTGCAAATGGACAGTATAAAGGATTTGCGAGAATTTATGTATTAGCTTCTGAAATAGTAGCATATACAGATAATAAAATTGAAAGAAAAGATTTAGAAGATTATCTTGCAAGTTATCAAACTAAAAAGACACTTAGTATGGAAGAAATATGGAATATAGGAATATTTCTCAAAATTGCAATAATTGAAAATATTAGAGAAGTTTGTGAAAAAATTTTTATATCACAAATGGAAAAATATAAAGCGGAAAATATAGTAGAAAGATTAGTAGAAAGCAAATCAAAACAAGATCAAATATTTAAAAATTACGGATTAAAAAAAATAAAAAAGAATATGTTAAATGATATGGGATATTCTTTTGTAGAGTATATGTCATATATATTAAAAAGATATGGAAAAAAGGGATATAGCTATTTAAAGTCATTAGAAGAAGTGGTAGAACTTACTGGAACCACTGTATCAGAAATTATAAAAAAAGAACATTTTGATATAGCAGTAAGAAAAGTATCTATTGGAAATAGTATTACAAGTATAAAAAGAATACAAAGGATTAATTTCCTAGAAATATTTGAAAAAATAAATGGAGTAGAAGAATTATTAAAAAAAGATCCAAGTGGTGTATATGAAAGGATGGATAATAAGACAAAGGAATATTATAGAAATAAAATAAAAGAAATATCAAAGAAAACAAAAATATCAGAAATATATATAACAAAGAAATTACTAGAAATAGCAAATAAAAATGAAGAAAAAGGTAAAAAAAGTCATATTGGATATTACCTAATAGATGAAGGAATAAATGAATTATATAAATCTTTAAAATACAAAAGAAGAAATAGTCTAACTGAAAAGGAAAAATCCAAGATTTATATTAATCTAATATTTGCATTTAGTCTAGTAATTTCTTTTTATTTGGCAAATATTTTAAATAATAATATTGATAAAATTGTTATTTTAATAATTTCTTGGATTTTATTTTTTATACCTGTATCAGAAATTGTAAATCAAGTCATATCATATATATTAAGTAAAATTGTAAAGCCAAAGTTAATACCTAAATTAGATTTTTCGGAAGGAATAGATAAAGAAAATAGTACTATGGTTGTTATACCAACCATAATAAATTCTAAGGAAAAAGTAAAAGAATTAATAAGAAAATTAGAAGTTTTCTATTTAGCAAATAAATCAGAAAATATATATTTTTGTCTACTTGGAGATTGCACACAAAGTAGTAAAAAAGAGGAAAGTTTTGATATAGATATAATAAAAGAAGGAAAAGTACAAACAAGAAAATTGAATGAGAAATACGAAAGTTCTGATATAATTCCTATCTTTAATTTTATATATAGAAAAAGAGAATGGAATGAAAAGGAAGGTTCATATTTAGGCTGGGAAAGAAAAAGAGGCATGCTCTCACAGTTTAATGAATATTTACTTGGAAATTTAAACAATCCTTTTAGAGAAAATACGATTGAAAATTATGAAAATAAAGAAGAAATAAAAGAAAAATTAAGAAATATTAAATATATAATAACATTAGATGCAGATACAGACTTAATACTAGATTCAGCATTTGGGCTTGTAGGTGCTATGGCTCATATTTTAAATAAACCAGAGATAGATAAAAAAACAAATATCGTGACAGCAGGATATGGAATTATGCAACCAAGGATAGGTATAAACTTAAATGTAAGCAATTATAACTTATTTACAAAAATATTTGCAGGTGCAGGAGGAATAGACTCATATACAAATGCAATTTCCGATTTATATCAAGATAATTTTAAAGAAGGAATCTTTACTGGAAAAGGAATTTATGATTTGAAAATATATTCTAAAGTATTAAAAAATCAAATACCAGAAAATACAGTACTTAGCCATGATTTATTAGAAGGTTGTTATTTAAGATGTGGTTTGGTTTCAGACATAATGCTAATGGATGGATATCCTACTAAATATAATAGTTTTATTAATAGACTATCTAGATGGATAAGAGGAGATGTGCAAATTGTAAAGTGGATATCATCTAAAAAACATTTAAACTTATTATCTAGATATAAAATTTTTGATAATTTAAGAAGAAGTTTATTAGAGATAAGTATAATGTTTTCATTAGTTTTTACAATAGCAATTGGTAGAATTTATAATAAAAATATTTACGGGATGATATTTATATTACTTGGGGTAAGTATAATTCCATTTATATTAGAATTTATAAATTATTTAGTGTTTAAGAAAAATGGAGAGCAAAAACAAAAAACATTTACAACAAAAATAACAGGTATAAAAGGAAGCTTCATAAGGGGAATATTAACTTTAGGATGTATTCCATATAAAGCATATGTATCATTAAAATCTATTTTTATTAGTTTATATAGAATGATTTTTACTCACAAGCATTTATTAGAATGGATGACTTCAGAAGAAGCGGAAAAAAATTCAAAAAGTAACCTGCTTTCTTACTTAGAACAGATGTTAGTAAATATTATTTTAGGAGCAGTTTGTATAATTACGGGAAATATATTTGCAATAGCTATAGGGTTATTATGGATAATAATACCTTTAATTATGTGGTATATAAGTAGAAAGCCAAAAGAGGAAAGACCAATAGATAAATTAAATGTTACTGAAAAAGAATATATAAAGAAAATAGGAGAAAAAACGTGGGAATTTTTTAGTACTTATTTAATTAAAGAAAATAATTATTTAATTACTGATAATTATCAAGAAGATAGAAAAGAAAAAATTGTTTCAAGGACTTCATCAACAAATATAGGATTATCACTTCTTGCGGTGATTTCAGCAAGTGATATGGGGTATATAAATAAGCAAAAAGCTTTAAGGTTATTAAAAGAGATTTTATTAACAATAGAAAGTCTTCCTAAATGGAATGGGCATTTATATAATTGGTATCAAATTAAGACAAAAGAACCTTTAATTCCGAGATATATATCAACAGTAGATAGCGGTAATTTTGTAGGATATCTTTTTGTCGTTAAATCATTTTTTAAAGAAGTATTAGATACAAGAAATGCAAATGTAGATAAAGAAGAGATAAAGAAGGAGGAAATAGAGACTCTAATATTAGTAGTAGATAATTTAATTAAAAATACAAATTTTTCAGTATTATATAATAAGGAATTACAAATGTTTTCAATTGGATTTAATGTAGAAGAAAATAAATTAACAGATTCATATTATGACTTATTAGCTTCAGAGGCAAGACAGGCAAGTTTAGTTGCAATCGCAAAAAAAGATGTACCATCAAAACATTGGAATTGTTTAAGCAGAACACTAACAACTTTAGGAAAGTATAAAGGATTGATTTCATGGTCAGGTACGGCATTTGAGTATTTAATGCCAGATATTAATATACCAAGATATAAGGGAAGTTTACTTGATGAATCTTGTAGGTTTATGATAATGAGTCAAATGGAATATAGTAAAAAATTAAATATACCTTGGGGAATTTCAGAAGCAGCATTTAACGTAAAAGACTTAAAGTCAAATTACCAATATAAAGCATTTGGAATACCTTGGCTTGGACTTAAAAGAGGATTAGGAGATGAACTTGTAGTATCTAGTTATGGAAGCATTTTAGCAATTTTAGACTGTCCAAAAGAAGAAATAGAAAATCTAAAAAGATTAGAAAAAGAAGGAATGTATAATAAATTTGGATTTTATGAATCAATAGATTATACCCCAGAAAGAGTAGAGAAAGGGAAAACTTCAAGTATTGTAAAAACTTATATGGCACACCACCAAGGATTGATACTTTTATCAATAAATAATTTATTTAATGATAAAATACTTACCAAAAGATTTATAAACAATCCAGAATTAGAATCAGTAAGCATATTATTACAAGAAACGATGCCAGAGATGGGAGTTACAACAAAGGAAGAGAAAGAAAAGGTAGAAAAATTAAGATATAAGGATTATGAAGACTATATAAAACTTGTTTTTAATAAAATAGATGAAAGGTTGATTACTGGAAATATTATTTCAAGTGAAGATTATGTTATAGCAATGAATCAAAAAGGAGAGGGAGTAAGTAAATATAAAGATATCTATATAAATCGTTATAAGAATACAGCCGACTATCATCAAGGTATATTTTTTGTTATGAAAAATATTAAAACAAAAAGGCTATGGAGTTCTAATTATTCTTTTAATAAGAAAAAAGAAAATTATAAGATAAGTTTTATGCCAGATAAAGTTGAACAAGAAATAATGGAAGGAAATATAAAAACAACAATAAAAACGACAATAAGTTCAACACAACCAGTAGAGCTAAGAAGAGTAATATTGGAGAATCAAGGAAATGACGAAGAAATTGTAGAAGTAAATGTGTATTTTGAGCCGGTATTATCAAAAAAGGAAGATGATTATGCACACCAGGTGTTTAATAATTTATTCTTGATTACTAAATATGATAATGAACAAAAAAGTCTAATTATTAAAAGAAAAAAAAGAGATAAGAATACAAAAGAAATGTATTTAGATATCCGGATTATTCACAACAAGCGAAACAATTGGGGATTTAGAGTATGAGATTAATGAATCAAAATTTATAGGAAGAGGAAATCTTGGAATCCCAAAAATGATTGAAAAAGGAATCCCGTTATCTAAAAAAATTGGTCTAGTAACAGAACCTATTATTGCTATGAAAAGAACTGTAAAAATAAATCCACACGAAAAAGTAAATGTAGATTTTATATTGAGTATAGGAGAAAATGAGAAACAAGTAAAGCAAAATTTGGAAAAATACAAAAATTATGAAAATGTAAAAAATGAATTTGAGATATCTAAGGCAAGAGTGGAAGCAGAAAATAGATATTTAGGAGTAAAAGGAAAAGAAATTGCAATATATCAAAAAATTTTATCTTATATAATTTTTGAAAATCCAGTAAAATCAGAAAAGATGAAAAGTATAAAACAAGGACAATATGAACAAAGCAATCTTTGGAAATATGGGATTTCAGGTGATTTACCAATAATATTTGTAAAAATAAAAGATATAAATGATAGTTATATTGTAAAAGAAGTTTTAAAAGCATATGAGTTTTTTAGAACTAAAAATGTTGATACAGAAATAGTTATTTTGGATGAAGAAAACTATAGCTATGAAAATTATATCAGAGAAGAAATAGAAAATGAAATTCTAAATAGGCATATGTCATATTTGAAAAATATAAAAGGTGGTATTTTTACTTTGGTAAAAGAAGAAATAGATAAAAAAGATATATTTTTATTAGAATTAATTGCATGTATTACTATTGATGGTAAAAATGGTGGATTAGAAAATAATATAAAAGATTTAGAAGAAGAATATTTAGATAAATGTAAATTAGTAAATGAAAGTGAATCAAGTACAATGGTACAAGATGAAGAAGACAAAGATATAGATATATTAGAAGATATAGAAAAATTAAAATATTATAATGAATATGGTGGTTTTTCCGAAGATGGAAAAGAATATTTAATAAAAGTAAATAAGGAAAATAGACTTCCAACTGTGTGGTGTAACATTTTAGCCAATGAAAAATTTGGAACAGTAGTAACAGAAAATATGGGCGGATATAGTTGGTTTAAAAATAGTAGACTAAATAGAGTAAGTGTTTGGGATAACAATCCAAGCTTTGATATACCAAGTGAAATTATATATGTGAAAGATGAAAGTGGTAAAGCTTGGTCTTTAGGGTTAAATCCTATGCCAGATGATAGAAATTATAATATTATATACGGATTTGGATATGTAAAATATATACACAAAAGTTCTGGAATAGAACAAGAATTAGAGGTGTTTGTTCCAAAAGAAGATTCATGTAAAGTTAGTATTTTAAATTTAAAAAATACTACACCAAATAGAAAAAAATTAAAATTATATTACTATATAAAACCAGTACTTGGAGAAGATGAAATTAAAACAAATGGATATTTAAATATAATATTTGATCAAAATAATAATATTTTATATGCTAAAAATCTTTATAAAAGAGAAGAACAGGATTATTTTATATATTTGTCATGTAGTGAAAAAATAGAATCTTTTACAGGTGATAAAAATTCTTTTTTAGGACAAGAAGGTTTATCTAATCCACAAGGATTAAAAAATGTGAGACTTAATAATGATAATGGACTTCGGTAAAAAATCTTGTATGGTATTTTCTATCGAAGTAGAACTTGAAAGTTATGCTAGTAAAGAAATATCATTTGTGTTAGGTGCAGATGAGAGTTTAATTGATTGTAAAAATATTTCTTATAAATATAGTAAGATAAGTAATTGTAAACAAGAATTATTATCAAATAAGAACAATTGGAGAGAAATTTTAGGAAGATTGCAAGTTTATACTCCATTAGAGTCTACAAATATATTATTAAATGGTTGGGTAACATATCAAACAATTGTAAGTAGACTTGTAGGAAAAAGTGGATATTATCAATCAGGAGGGGCATATGGTTTTAGAGATCAACTTCAAGATACATTAGGTTTAAAATACTTAGATACAAATATTATGAAAAATCAAATTATAAAGCATAGCAGGCATCAATTTGTTGAAGGAGATGTAGAACATTGGTGGCATGAAGAAACAAAAAGAGGGATTAGAACAAGATTTTCTGATGATTTATTATGGCTTGCCTTTGTAACTATAGAGTATATTAAGTTTACAGGGAATAAGAGTATATTAGATATAGAAACACCATTCTTAAAAGGAGATATATTACAAGAAGGAGAAGATGAAAGATATGATAGGTATTTAGAATCTGAAGAACAGGGAAGTATATATAATCATTGTATAAGAGCAATAGAAAAATCATTAAGTTTTGGAGATAATGGACTTCCTAAAATTGGATCTGGTGATTGGAATGATGGGTTTAGTACAGTTGGAAATAAAGGAAAAGGTGAAAGTATTTGGCTTGGATTTTTCTTGTATTATATTTTAGATAATTTTATTCCGATTTGCAAAGAAAAAGGAAATGAAGAACTAGTAGAAAAATACGAAAAAATAGAAAAAAATTTAAAAAAAGCATTAAATACAAAAGGATGGGATGGAAGATGGTATAAAAGAGCATATATGGATGATGGAAGTATTTTAGGAAGTATGGAAAATGATGAATGTAGAATAGATGGAATTAGCCAAAGCTGGAGCATTATATCAAATGCAGGTGACAATGATAAAAAATACATTTCTATGGAAAGCTTAGAAAATCATTTAGTTGATAAAGAAAATGGAATAATAAAACTATTAGATCCACCATTTGAAAATGGAAAATTAGAGCCTGGGTATATTAAAGCATATTTGCCAGGAGTTAGAGAAAATGGGGGACAATATACGCATAGTGCAGTATGGGTTGTTATTGCAGAAACTTTATTAGGATTTGGTGACAAAAGTTTGGAGTTCTATAAAATGATAAATCCTATAGAACATTCAAGGACTAAAGATGCAAGTAATAAATATAAAGTAGAACCATATGTTATAGCAGCTGATATTTATGGAGAAGGAAACTTAGTTGGATGTGGTGGATGGACATGGTATACAGGATCTAGTAGTTGGTATTATAAAGCAGGAATTGAATATATTTTAGGATTAAAAATAGAAAATGAATATCTAAGTATAGAACCTTGTATTCCAAAAGATTGGAAAGAATATCAAATACAGTACAAGTGGAAGGAGAGTATATATAATATTGAGGTGAAAAATCCAAATGGAAAAAATAGAGAGGTTACTAAGGTTATTTTAGATGGTAATGAAGTAGAAAATAAAATAAAATTAGACGGTTCACGAAAGATTTATCATATAGAAGTGATACTATAATACTTGAAAATTCACATAAAGTGGAGTATAATAAAGTGCATAGTCACTTTTGTGGCTGGTAGATAGAGGTACTTTAGAGAAAGGAAAAGAATGGACGTAAAGAAAACAGCGACCTTTAAGGAAATCCCGAGGGTTGCAACTGTAGGAGAACTTCAAAGTGGGTTTTCTATTCCAAATCCAGGTAAGATGGAGGGAGTACGTAGAGTATACGTTAGCAGAGAAGTTGTAAATGGCTGGAAGAACCAGTCTTTTACGAGCGATGATTATCCAGACGAGATTCCTGTTATTTATACGGGAAAGATGGAGGAAGATCCCGGAAACGGTGAGAAGCATCCGCTTTTTGTGATTCCTATAATTACTAAGCCCTTTGATCTTTATGGCAGGGCAGGATGGTTCGCATGGAAGGAATTTAATAGGATTCTTAGGAGGATGTTGGCTCAGAAAGGGATAGCAAATATCAGATGTGCCGAAGAATCTGACTTCGAATCTATAGAGATTCCTAAAGGAAGATTTTGGCTTCCTACGCCTACCTTTACTAGCGACGACAAAAGTCGTACCCATTTTCTCATGAGGTACATGAATGATGGGAAGATTGGGACTTGTGACCTATATCGTCAAGATGGTGAAGAATATGGTGGGAATCAAGGCTGCGGAATTCTGGCTTGCGTATCTTTGAACATTCGAGTAAGAGATGATGAACCGATAGAGAAAGCAAGAGGCTTGTGGGATTAAATCTCACTAGAGTACGTCTTTCGGGAGCTCCTTTATGGAGCTTCCGTTAATTTTGTAAAATCAGGATGTTAAAATACTGATTATATGATAAAATAATGAAATAATAAAAAGTTAAGGGATGATATTATGACAGCAAAAGAAATGATGAAAAAGATAGTAGATGAAATACCAGAGAGTGTATATAAAGGATCGCCGGAAGAGATAGAAATTAAAATTGCTTTATATGTGTATATAGAACTTGGAAAAATGAAATCAATTGATGAAAAAGTATATTGGGGAAATGGAAAAACAGTATATAGAGTAATAGAACAATCAAGAAAAGATAGTAAAGATATAGATGTATTAGCAAGAAAAAGAAAACTTACTTGTATATCAATAGCAAATCTGTATAAAGAAGTGTTAAACAGATTAGGAATTGAATGTAAAACAGTAAGATTTGATCCGCCAGATGTTCATTTAGATAATATAATTACTCTAAAAAGTGGTAGAAAAATATTTGCAGGATTACAGTCAGATATAAATAATATAAAGACAAGAAGAAGATTGGGATATTTTACTGCAATAGGAAAAGAAGATTTCTTACAAGAGGATGTATTGGCTCATTATCTAATGGAAGTTGGTTATGTATTTGACAATGAAAGTTTTAGAGAAAATCAAATTGATGATATAAAAACAAGAGTAGAATTTATGGAACCAAGAGATGCATTAGCTGTTGTTGTAGGAAGTGATGAGGTTTATAAAGGAATTAAAGGCTTAGATGTTTCTGAAGCTTATTTCTATTATAGAAATGCAATAGAACAAGCATTAGGTGATAAAAGATTTGGAAAGATATATAGATTTCCATGTTATACATTAGATAAAAACAATGAACCAGATTTTTCCACATTTTGTATTTTTGCAGATACAGGAAATTATAGAACAATTACACCTTATTTATATTCTAAGAAGCATGGAAGAATGCTTGTGTGTGATTTAGAAACATTAGGAAGACTAGAAGATCAAGGTCTACATTTTGGAAATTCAATATTTACTAGAGGAAAAAGAAAGTTAGAAAATTATATAGATAGAGCAATGATAGCAAAAGAAA
This sequence comes from uncultured Clostridia bacterium, assembly GCA_944386415.1. GTDB lineage: Bacteria > Bacillota > Clostridia > TANB77 > CAG-508 > CAG-269. The sequence continues at coordinate 11,756 of CALXAY010000021.1, forward strand.
ATAGAGAAGGAAAAGAGTTTGAAAGATAAAAATAGACATACAAAAATCTGTTTTGTATGTCTATTGACTTTTTCTTATTAAATATATATAATTAGCAAAGTTAGAAATAGTAAAATATGGGGTGATAAGATGAAAGAAGAGTTTTTAAAATTACTTAGACAAGTAAAAAGAGATGGAATAGAAGATGTAATAAACTTTTTAGAAAAATCAGATTTTTTTATAGCTCCAGCGAGTACTAGATTTCATGGGAATCATGAAGGAGGTTTAGTAGAACATAGTTTAAAAGTTTATGAAATATTAAAACATAAAGTAGAACATTGTATAATGAATATAGATATATCAGAAGAATCTATAATAATAATTGGTTTATTACATGATATATGTAAAACAAATTTTTATAAAGTAGATTATAGAAATGCAAAAAATGCATTAGGTGTGTGGGAAAAAGTTCCTTACTACACAATAGATGATACTATACCATATGGACATGGAGAAAAATCTGTTATGATGATAACAGAATATATGAAGCTAACTCCAGAAGAAAAATATGCAATTAGATGGCATATGGGTTATACAGAGCCTAAAGAAAATTATAATGCAATAGGTAGCAGTTATGCTAAATATCCAATAGCATTATTAACACATGAAGCAGATTTAGAAGCAAGTTATTTTTATAATACATAGGAAAATAATTAAGAAAGAGAGAATGTAAATGTTAGCATATATTAAAGGAAAATTAGAAATGAAGATGACAGGATATGTTGTAATAGATGTGGGTGGTCTTGGTTACAAAGTATTTATGTCAGAAGCGGGAATTGAAAATGTAGGAAATATTGGAGAGATAGTTAAAGTACATACTTATTATAGAGTAATGGAAAATGATATAAGTATATATGGATTTAATACATTAGAAGAACTAAAAATGTTTGAATTATTATTAGGAGTAAGTGGAGTAGGAGCAAGAACAGCCTTAACAATGCTTGCAACATGTACTCCATCAGAATTTGCTTTAGCTGTTGTGTCAGAAGATGTAAAAGCACTAACTTCTATACCAGGAATAGGACCAAAATCAGCTAAGAGAATTATTTTGGAATTAAAAGATAAGATAAAGAAAGAACAAGAAGTAGAAGCAATAAAAGAACAAATAGATAAAAAGCAAAAAGAAGATAGTAAGTTTAATGGGGCAATTGAAATAAGAGAAAAAATAAATGAGGCGATAGCAGCACTTCAAGTACTTGGATACAATAAAAAAGAAGTAGAGAAAGTATTTGAAAAGCTAGATTTTAAAGAACTATCAACAGAAGAGTTAATTAAAAAAGGATTAAGTTTATTAAGTAGGTAAATGAAATTTAAGGAGGGAGAGTAATGGATGCAAATGAGCCTTTAGCTTTTCGTATGAGACCAAAAACTTTAGAAGATTATGTAGGACAAGAGCATGTACTTGCAAAAGATAAAGTATTATATAGAACAATAAAAGCAGACAGATTATCAAGTATCATATTATTCGGACCTCCTGGTTGTGGAAAGACATCCTTAGCTAGGGTAATTAGTGAAACAACAAAATATAAATTTTATAAAATAAATGCAGTAACAGCAGGTGTTGCAGATATTAAAAGAGTTATAGAGGAAACAAAGAACTTTATGCTAAACCCAGCAGGAAAGAGTATTTTATTTATTGATGAGATTCATAGATTTAATAAATTACAACAAGATGCTCTTCTTCCTTATGTAGAAAACGGAACAATTATTTTGATTGGAGCAACAACTGAAAATCCTTATTTTGAAGTAAATAAGGCTTTGATTTCAAGGTCAATGGTGATTAAATTAAACCCATTAACAGAAGAAAATATATATCAAATACTAAAAAATGCACTTGTAAAAAAAGAAGGACTTCGGAGAATATAATATAAAAATAGAAGATGAGACGTTAAGAAAATTAGCAAGCATAAGTAATGGAGATGTAAGAACGGCTCTAAACGGCTTAGAAGTTGCAACTTTAACTACAGCGATGAGTGAAGATGGATATATCTATTTAACAGATGATATAATAAAAAATAGTATACAAGAAAGAAAAGCTGTATTTGATAAAAATGGTGAAGAACATTATGATAATATAAGTGCTTTTATAAAATCAATGAGAGGTTCAGACCCAGATGCTGCAGTATTTTATTTAGCAAGAGCATTAAATCGGTGGAGAAGATCCAATGTTTTTAGCAAGAAGGATTACAATATGTGCATCAGAAGATGTCGGCATGGCTAATCCTAATGCTTTAGTTGTAGCAAATAGCTGTATGCAAGCTGTTCATATGATAGGAATGCCAGAAGCAAGAATATTACTTTCTGAAGCTGCAATATATGTTGCGACATCTCCAAAATCAAATGCATCTTATATGGCAATTAATAAAGCTTTAGAAGATGTAAAAAATAAAGATACGGGAGAAGTTCCAATGCATATTAGAAATGCTCCGGTGGAAGGCATGAAAAATTTAGGATATCATGAAGGATATAAATATCCACATGACTTCCCAGGTCACTATGTAGAGCAACAGTATCTTCCAGACAAGATGGTTGGAACTAAATATTATAATGATAGTGATATACCAGAAAGAATAGAAAAACAGATAAAAAGTCCAAAAGAAGTAAAAAAAGAGTTAGAAAAAGAAGAAAAATAAAATAAAAATTAATAAAAAAATAAAAATTGGAAAACCTACTTATAAAAGTAGGTTTTTATTATGTTAAAAAAAGGATTAATTGGTATAATTGCAGGAGTAGTTAGTGGTCTATTTTCAACTGGTGGTGGAATGATAATAGTTCCAGCATTTATTCATTTATTAAATATGGAAGATACTAAAGCTAGAGGAACATCAGTTTTTTGTATTTTACCAATGGTTTTAATTAGTAGTATTTTTTATTATCAAGGAAATTACATTAATTGGAACACTGCTATTCTTTGTGCTATTGGAGGAACTATTGGTGGATATTTTGGTGCTAAATTATTAAAAAAATTACCAGAAAAAGTACTAAAAATTGCTTTTACTGTTTTTTTAATTTATGTGTCTTTTAGAATGATAACAAGTTAGATAAAGGAATGGTTTTATGTTTGAAGTACTAATAGGAGTTGTTTCTGGAATTGTCTCAGGAACTGGTATGGGAGGAGGAACGATACTTATATTTCTTCTTACATTTGTTATGGGAGCAGAACAAAGAGTAGCTCAGGCTACAAATTTATTATTTTTTGTACCAACATCTTTGATTGCAATTATTGTTAATTTGAAAAATAAAAATTTGGATATAAAAACAGGAATTATAATTTCGGTCTTTGGAATATTTGGAGCAATAGTTGGAGCAAACCTAGCAATTCATATGGATGTGAATATTTTAAAGAAATGTTTTGGGATTTTTCTTAGTGCTATTGCAGTAAATGAAATATATTCCATAACAAAAAAGTATAAAAAAGTAAAAAATAAAGAATAATAAATAAAAAAGAGAGGTGAATTTTATGAAATTTATTAAAGGTGTTATGATAGGTGGATTAATAACAACAGGGTTAGTTATGATGTATGCTGAAAGTGGTAAGATGAATAAGAAAACAGTTATGAAACAAGGAAAAAAGATGGCTAAGAAAATTGGAATCATATAAAAAAGGAGGTACTTTCGCCAAAGTACCTCCAATACCCAAAAGTGAATTTACTTTCAGGTATCCGATAAAGGAGAATTAACCAGCTAATACGTAAGGCAGGTACATAAGAGGAGAGGAGCTAATCAAATTCTCCTAAAATCGGTAAATGAAAAGTTGCAATTTTGCAACCTAAGAGTTATTTTAGTATAAAAAAGTTTTCTTGTCAAATAAAATTAAAAGTTTAAATCTTTAAAGTCTTCTTCTTTTAAAAATATCTCTTTTTCTTTTTTACAAGGGCATTTTTCTTTTCTGTCATCTATATAACAATCACATTTATCGTGTTTTTCACCTTTTAAGCATTTTCCTTCGTGATGACATTTAGCACATATTTTTATTTTCTTTGTGTTATTAACCCAGATTTGAATAGCATATTCTTTACCTGGACATAAAGGACCAAATACAAATTCTCCTTCTTCATCTGTGAAAGTATGACCTATTGGTCTTCTTTCTTCTTTTCCATCTTCACAAACTATTTCAACTAATTTTATAACAGCATTATCTACTGGCTCTTTGAAACAATTTTTAACAACTCCATAAATAACGTCACGATTATCTTCTGGTAAAGTTATATCTAAATCAAATTGTTTACCACCTGATATAACACCATCTACATCTAAAATTGGGCAATAGGGTTTATTACAATCTTTTTCCATAATTCTCATCCTTTCTAAAACAGCATTTATACTGTTTATATATAATATGAAAAAAAGATGAAACTTGACAAAATTTGTAAGACTTTATATATATAAATATTGTAAAAATGTCATAAATATAGTATAATAAGACTGTGATTGGAGGAGATAATATGGATGATAATAAAGAAGAAGTTTTACAAGAAGTTGTAACAAATGAAGTAAAAGAAGAACCTAAAAAAACAGAAACACAAGCAAATAATGTAGATGCACAAAGAAATAGAAAAGGATTAGCAATTGCATCTATGGTACTAGGAATTGTATCGTTAGTGTTATTTTGTATATGGTGTATATGTATACCTTGTGCAATTTTAGCAATAGTATTTGGTATATTATCATTAAAATCTAATGGGAAAGGAATGGCAATTGCAGGAATTTCAACTGGTGCAGTAGGATTTATATTAATGGTTATACTGTATGCTTTTATTTTCATAGTGGATTTTGGAATATATTCAGAATTATTAGATGATTATGAAAGTGATAATTACAATTATAATTATCATTATGATAGACATAATGATTTTGACGATTGGTTCTAAAAAGTAAAAGGATATTCAATAAAGAATATCCTTTTTTTCTTTTTTTTGATATAATAATAAAAACAAAAAAACAAAGAGGAAAAAATGAAAAAAAGAGATTTAAGAAGTTTTATACTTCCAGTTAGAATAGAAAATACAAACGAATTTGGTGAAATAGAAGATAGATATGCTACAATTGACTTAATTTATGTAGAAAATGCTAATGAATATACAACACACAATAAAGATTGGAGACAAGAAGATATTACCGATTATTCATTGATGAATGGTGGGGTTCAAGAGTTATGGTTAAGAAGCACAACTAGTTATCCATATATAGATACAACTAGTTATAGCGAGGTTTATGGAGACGATTCTTCAAGAACAGAATATAGTATAATGCCTTGTTTATATTTTGAAATTCCTAAAGAAACAGAAGACATTAATCTTTATAAAGAAATTTCTGAGAAAGAGGGAGAAAAACATTTATTAAATATAGGAGAATACCCGAGAGATAAAGTTAGTGAAGAATTAAGTGATAAACTTGAGAAACTATATCATGGAGGTAAACTTAGAAACAGAATAGAAGCAACTGGAAGATGGTATTCAGTAAATGGTGGAGATAGCAAAAAACTAACTTATTTAGAAAAACATAATCCGGAATTTGAGTATGAAGGTAATAGGTACGTAAGAGTAGTACAAAATGCGTATAATGATTCTATAGAATATTCAGATGGAACAAAATCAGGAGAAAATGGAATAGCAAGATGGGTAAAGGTAGAGCCTATATCTTTTGAGATATTAAATTGGGATAGTTTACCAAAAAGTATAAATCCAAATGGTAATGGTAAAGAAGATTGTTTTAAGTTAAGAGCAAATAAAGCAATTGTATCTAGTATACCATTTTTACAACATGGAAATAATTTAAATTTTTCAAAATCATTTTGGGAATATAGTACAATACGAGGATTTTTAAATGGTACAGATGTAAGAGATATTTATAGTAATTTTGGAGGAGATTTTTCAAAAGGCTGTAGTTTTTTAGATGAGGCTTTTAATTTATCAAGAGAGCCAATTAAAGAGTACGAAATACCAAAAGGAGAAATAGAAATTGCAGATAATGCTTTTGATGGATGTGTATTACTAGAAAGGATAAAATTACCTACAGGAGTAAACAAAATAGGAAGAAAAGCATTTAGTGGACTAAACTTTAGATTTTTATATGTAAATGATATTGATGGAAGTATAATTTTTTCAAAAGATGAAATTCAGGATAAAGATTATAGAAGAGTAGATACATTTGATAAAATGATGGGAACTTTAGATGATCTTGATTATAATGAAGTTTTGAAAAACGCAAAAGCATATGCATTTAGTGGGCAGACTAATGAACTTTTGGATTTTGCAGAAAAATTGGACGAAAGTAAATTTAAGATGCCATATGTATATGTAGAACAATTAATTAAAAATGATTTAGCAAGAATACTAATAGAAAATGGAGAGTTTAGATTTTTAAGAAGTGAAATCCCAGACATAAATGATAGATTACTAGATTTTTCAGATGATGAAAAAATAAGCTTTTATAAGTTTGCAAGTGCATTAGGTTGTTTTTCAAAAGAAAGAATGTTAGATAAAAAGCAAAAAGAAACTGAAATAATAATGGGACAAAAAGCTACTTCTCTTCTTATGCAATTTTTAAAGACGGGATCTATAGAATTAGGTCAATTTAAAGATTTAGTTGGAATGATGCCACTTGGAGTTCAGCCTAATCAAGAGTTCTTGAAATTTTTATCAATTAAAGGAAAAGGTGGGAATTTTGAAAATTTAGAAACATTAATTGAATTAGATAAAAAATATAAAGGATTGATTTCAAAAGTAATGCAAGATTTTAATGCTGTAAAAAGTTATAGAGAATCTGTAAATGAAACAGGAAAGCCTATATTAGTGTCATGGAGAGAATGCTTAGAAAAATTTTACCTTGATAATAAATATGTTAGAGTAACTGATGAAAATAAGGACATAGCAAAATTATACGCAAGAAAGGGAATAAGACAGGTAGATTTTGATTTTGCAAGTAAATTAAGAAATAGAGCAATAAAAGAAGGAATACCAGAACATATTTTAGGAAAGCCATTAAAGGAAGAATCTATAATAGAGAGTATAGAAAGAATAAGAAGGAAAACAGCAGAAGAATTACAAGATGGAAAAAAGATAGTAGATGAATTATATGATAAACAATTCTACTATGAATGGTTAAATAAAAGAGATGCAGTAAATGGAATAATTGGTATATATTGTAGTTGTTGTGCAAGTATAAATAATTCAGGATATGGAGCAGACATTGCAGAAGCGACCATTACTTCTCCTGACGTACAGAACCTAGTTATTAGAAATTCAAAAGGAAATATTATCGCAAAAGGAGTTATGTATGTTAATAAAAAATATGGATATGGAGTAATAAACGATTTTGAATTAAATAGAAAATATAAACATCATGAAAGGTCTTCAGAAATAAAATATGAACCTGATGATAATACAGGAAGATATAATGTGCCTGAGGATAGCAAAGAGGAAGAAGAAAGAGAACTTATATTTAAAGCATTTCAGAGAGGAATACAAGCTTTTATAGAAGAATATGATAGCCAAAATCCAGATAACCCGATAAAGCAGGTAAATGTGGGAAAAGGATATAATAGACTTAAAAGGCAAGTTGATAGATTTGAAAGAGCTATTGAAAAACTAAATGTACCATCTGACTACAGATTTTGGGATGCAACAGAGAATCCACAGTATGTTCTATATAAAAGAGAAGAAGAGAAAACAAAAGAAAGTGGTGATGAGAGATAATGACACAAACTCAAAATAAAATAATATTACTAACTATGAAATTAGATTTAAAAGCAAGAGAATATAAAGAATTAGAAAAAGAATTAGAAGAAGTAAAGAAGAAAGAACAAGTAAGTAATGAAGAGCTGTTTAAATTAAAAGATAAATTTCAAAAAAATCATGATGAAATAGTAGAAATAAATAATAAACTAAAAAAATTAAAAGAAAAGGATAATGAGTTAGGAGACAGGAGTTTTAGACAAGAGAATTTATTTAATAGAAATAAAGAATATAAGGTAAGTAAAGAAGATAATAAAGAATTAGTAGTAGAAAAGGAAAAAAATATAATAACAAAACTAATACAAAAGTTAAAATTGTTATTAAAAAAATTGAAGCGGATTTTAAATAATATAAAGGAGGATAGAAAAAAGTGAATAAAGAAACAAATACAAATAAAAAAGGAAAAGTATTAGCAGTAGTTTCATTGATTTTAGGATTAGTATCAATAGAGTATACAATAATGGGATTCTTTTTAGAAATATTGTCTAGTATAATTTATGTTCCTATAATCTGTTCTATATTAGCAATTATATTAGGAATATTATCATTTAAAGCAGGGTAAAAAAGATCGGCAATTGTAGGAATAGTAATAGGAGTTTTATCAATAGCATTTTTAATGTTTTCTTATATTATGTATAATCGAGCAGAATATGCAGTATATATACAAGAAAGTAAGTAAACTAAAATATGAAAATATGCCATTAGAAATAAATCCAAAACCGGATATGTTAATTAGAGTGCTAATGACATTCAAAGGATTAGATAGACCTATTGAAGTAGAAGGACAAAAACTAGAGACACCAGAAAGAAATGGATTTGTAGCAATCGAATGGGGTGGAACAGAAATAAAATAAGGGTTTTAAAGTCTAGATTTTGTCTAGACTTTATTTTATGGTATAATATTTATGTAATTTTATAAAAATGTTTTTTTAATATTTGTGTAACTTTTTCTTAAGAAAGTTTGTATAACTAATGTATAAAAATAAAGGAGAAGCAAATGGAAATAAGTGATAAAGATTTATATAAAAACTATTTAGCGGGAGATAATAGTGCTTTTGAAGAAATAGTAAAAAGACATAAAGAGCATATAATATATTTTATTGCAAGATATACAAAAAACACTGATATTGCAGAAGATATATCACAAGACGTATTTGTATATCTACTCTTACATAAAGACCAATATGATTTTAAGTATTCATTTAAAACATATTTATATATGATAGCTAAATGTAGAGCTATAAATTATTTAAAGAAAGAAAAAAGAGCAATTTCTGGACTAGATTATAATAATCTATATATAGAAGATAATGATTTAGAAGAAATTGTTTATAAAAACGAAGCTTGTAAAAATATTAAAAAAGTAATAAATAAATTAAAGCCAGATTACCAAGCAGTGATATGTCTTACTTCTTTAGAAGGATTTAAATATAAAGAAGTTGCGAAGATTATGGATAAAAATGTAGGACAAGTTAAAGTAATGCTAAATAGAGCAAAGAGAAAATTAAAGGAAGCTTTGGAAAAGGAGGGATTTTCTTATGAAGTCTAATAAAGAATATATAGAAGAAATCTATGAGAAAAAAATAGAAGTTTTAGAGACTAAAGAAAAAGATGAGTTTTACAGTATAAGATTTAAGAAACCAAAGAAAAGTCCTTTAAAAATAGCAGCTACATTTGTATTGGCATTAAGCTTAACTGTTGGAGTGGGATATTGTGGAACAGTAGCTTATCAAAATATTTGGAATGAACCTAAAAAGTATACAATAAACCAAGAAGTATCTGATGAAGAAAAAGAAAAATGTATATCAGCAGAAGAAGCAAACGAATTAGGAAATAAATATTTAAAACAAGTAGGATTAGAAGATGAAGAAGTTTTAAATCAAAATTTAAATAAAGAATTTTTATCAAATGAAAATGAATGGAGTATGGCATCAAAAAAAGCTACAATTACAATTGATGGGGAAACAGGAAAATTAAAAAGTATTCAAGTTCCTACTTGGAACTATAAAATACCATATAATTATGGAATAACAAGAGAAGAAGCTAAAAAAACAGCAAATGAATTATTCCAAAAGTATAAGACTGATGATATCGAAGGAGATTATGAATTAGTAAAATTAACAAAAAATATGGAAACAGATGAGGCATCATATATCTGGTATGCAGAGTTTTATAAAAGGTATGGAGATGAGATAAATCCTTATGAAAAAGTATTTATTGGTTGGGTTCCTAAAATAAATGGAATATATCAATTAAATATAGAAAGAGATACTTTTGAAAATAATGAGGTTGTAAAAACAAAAGAAGAGGCGATTGAAATTGCAAAAAATAAAGATAAAGAAATAGAACCAAATAGAACAATAGAAAGTGTAACAATAGAACAATCAATAGAGAAAATGAATCCGGAAAGCTATTTAAGAGAAACTAGAAAAGAAGATTACGAAAATGGAAAAATATCATTAGAAGATGGGTATTATGTATCAGAAGATAGAGTAAGAAGAGTTTGGGTAGTAAATATAAAATATGTAGAAGAAGAAAATAAAATAGATTCATATTCATATTTTGTAGATTGCACAACGGGAGAAATAATTGGAGGAGCAAGGTTTAATCCATCAGATACTATAGAAAATTTAAAGAAAGATTCAAATAATTTAGTTTAATAGAGGGAATAATATAAGATCAAATGAAAGATAAAAGAAGAAAATATGTTAAAAACAATATGAATGTTTTAAAAATAATACTTATACTTTTGTCTGGTATAAGTATTATTTTGCTAGCATTTTTATGGCTTAAATTAGAAGATAAAAGTGAAAAAGTAGAAGAAAATGATGATGTTAGTAACAAAACAGAACAAAGTAATATAATAGAAGTTGTAGTACCAAACAAAAAGAAAATAACTGATTGGCGATTAATATTAGTAAACAAAGAAAATCCATTACCTAAAGATTTTGTAATAGAACTAGAAAATATTGATGAAACAAAGCAATTTGATAAAAGAGCAATTGGGGAATTACGACGAATGATACAAGCAATAAAAAATTCAGGGATAAATAATATTTGGGTTCAATCAGCATATAGAAGTATAGAATATCAACAAAACTTATATGATAACAAAATTAATGATTATCTAAATAAAGGGGCCACAAAAGAAGAAGCAGAAAAACTAACATTGGAATATATAAATAAACCAGGAGAAAGTGAACATAATTTAGGATTAGCCGTAGATTTTAATAATGTTAATAATGATTTTAAAAATACTAAAGCATTTGAGTGGTTAAATGATAATGCAAAAGAATATGGATTTATTATGAGATATCCAGAAGAAAAGGCTGAAATAACAGGCGTTGCTTATGAACCATGGCATTGGAGATATGTTGGAAGAGATAATGCATACAAAATGGAAGAGTTAAATATGTGTTTAGAAGAATATAGAAAGTACTTAGAGGAAAATTAATTTGACAAAGAAGTTAAATGAATGTATTATTTTAAGTATATAAAATTATAGGGGAGTAAGTAATACATTGAAAAAGGAAACTATTGAATTATTGCAAGAATTGTGTCAAGAAATGAATATAAAAATGGAAATTTTATCATATGGATGGATTTATAAACTTTCTAAAGACAATAAAACAAGATATATAATAGGAAAGTTTGATATAAATAAAATAGCTTCAAGTGAAATTGCATCAGATAAATATGCAACATATGAAGTATTAAAATCACAAAATATACCAGTAGTAAAACATACAATGGTATTTAATCCAATTCAAAGAAAAGAATATGCTAAAAAAGAAGAAGTATGTGATATTGTTTTTAAAGAATTTAATAAAGAAAGGAAAATAGTAATAAAGCCTAATTATGGTTTTGAAGGTAAGGGTGTTTTTTGCTGTAAAACTATAAGTGAAGCAAAAAAAGCGGTTGAAATTTTGTTTAATAAAAACAGTTCTATTAGTATTTGTCCATTTTATGATATAAAGAAAGAATATAGAGCTTTTTACTTAAATGGTGAAATTTTATTAATTTACGAGAAAGAAAAGCCTTTTGTAGTTGGAAATGGGAAAGACAATATTCTAACATTAGCTAGAAAATTAAATCTTCCAGATAATGATGTTGTGAAAAATAATCTAAAGAGTATAGATATGAAATATATACCAAAAGAAAATGAAAAAGTAGAACTTTCTTGGAAACATAATTTGCATGGAGGAGCAACTGCTAAAGTTATAGATGAAGAAAATATAAAATATAATGAAATAAGAAATTTAGCAATAAAAAGTGGTAAGGCTCTAGATATGACTTTTGCAACTATTGATATTATTAAAACTAAGAATAGTAAATTATATGTGTTAGAAATAAATTCAGGTGTTGCAGCAAGTATATTTTCAAGAGTGGTAGAACATGGAAAAGAATTAACTAAAGAAATATATAAGAAAGCATTGATAGAGATTTTTAATTAGAATAAGTATTTTTCTCCAAGAACATGCATATATACTATCGGATTATTCTTGAAATTTTTAATGAATAAATTTACAGCAAAAACTTAATCAAAATAAAAGGTTTTTGCTCTTCAAAGATTAGTGTCAAGAAGTTTCGGAAAATAATCCGATGATATATAATTTGTTGTGAAACATAAAGATAAAAGTTAGTTAT
>CALXAY010000022.1 GCA_944386415.1 uncultured Clostridia bacterium
CCCCGTGGTCAAGCGGTTAAGACATCGCCCTTTCACGGCGGAGACATGGGTTCGATTCCCGTCGGGGTCACCAAATATGCCACTTTAGCTCAGCTGGCCAGAGCATCGCACTTGTAATGCGAGGGTCATCCGTTCGAATCGGATAAGTGGCTCCAAAAGGTCATTAGTCTTGCATAGGGCTTGATTATTGGCTTTTTTTTATTATAAAAAACGCTAGTATTATTAGAGCGACAGTGTTATCAAAAATTAACTTCATTATTATCAATGTTTTCAGTTTCAACTTAAAAAAACTAGAGGTATCATTTATTTCTTCAGATACTATATCAGATGAAAAGGAAAATACTTTTTTTCTGTCTTTATTTCTTTATCAAATTTTTTGTTATTTCTTCATTAACAATTCTTTATATATAACAAGCCTTTTTCTATTCATAATGTTTTAGTTACAAATAAACAATATTATATATTTCAAAAATTTTCAAATATTTTTTGATAAAAAATAAAAGATTAAAAATCATTAATTGATATATTTTTAAAATTATGATATCATAATAAATGGAAAATTAAAGGTTATAAATAATATACAATAGATATTGTTTTTAAGGTAAAACTAAGAAAGGGAAAATATAATGGAAAAAATAGTAATAATAACAGGAGCATCGAGAGGAATAGGTAGAGAAATTGCAAAACGATTAGCTAAAAAAGGTTTAAAAGTAATTGCAAACTATAATAAATCACAAAAAGCGGCAGAAGAATTAAGAAAAGAATTAGAAGAAGATGGAATAAAAATAGATATTATAAAAGCCGATGTATCTAAAAGAGAGGAGGCTAAAAAATTAGCAAAATATGCATTAGAAAAATATGGGAAGATAGATATTTTAATAAATAATGCTGGAATATCAGAATACAAATTATTTACTGATGAAACAGATGAAGACTGGAACAAGATTATAAATACTAATTTATATTCAGCATTTGCAATGTCACAAGAGGTCATTCCTAATATGATTCATAATAAAAATGGATTAATTATAAATATGTCATCTGCTTGGGGAGTTGTTGGAGGATCTTTGGAAGTTATTTACTCAGTATCAAAAGCAGGAATGGATGGTTTAACAAAAGCTTTAGCAAAGGAACTTGGACCATCAAACATAAGAGTAAATTCAATAGCTCCTGGAATGATTTACACAAAAATGAATGAAAAGTTTTCTAATGAAGAATTAGAAGAAATAAAAGAAGAAATACCATTAGGAACAATTGGAGAGCCTTCTGATATTTCTAAATGTATAGAATGGTTAATAAAAGATAAGTATACAACAGGACAAGTGATTTCAATAAATGGAGGATGGATAATAACTTAAAAAAAGCGATACAAATAAGTATCGCTTAAAATTATTGATTTTCTTTTAATTTTCTTTTATAATTTCCTGAAATTAATTTTGGTAAATATGTAATTATTTTATAGACTGCTAAACGAACTTTTTTGCTCCATAAATAAGATCTTCTCAATTTTCTAGCAGATCCTAAAGAAACAGGTTCATCATCTAAAACAACTAATTCTGTTTGTACTTTTTCTAATGGAAATACATAATTTTGACCATTATTGTTATCCCATTTATCATCACTATTTTTAAAACAGAAATTAAAAGTATCACCCTCTAATAATTCTATTTCTGCTTGAAAGCCTAAATCTGTTTTTTCCATTTTTATATCATTGACATTATTCCAATTTAAACCAAATCCATAATGAATAGTTACCTCATCTGAATTTTCTTGATATAATTCCCCTAAATATGAAATTTTTACTTTACTATTTTCAACTAATTTATCTGTATTAAAGAATATATTTTTTGATAATTCCATCTATTTTCTCTCCCTTTTTTGTCTTTTGCTACAGACATTATAATATTAAATTCTACAATGTTCAAGTATTTTTTAAAAAAATTTCTTTACGTTTTTGTTACAATTGTGTAACAAAAAAAATAATAAGCCAAATAATGTAATTATATGAAGCTTTTTGATAATTAGAATAATTTAGAAAAGCTAAAAAAATATTGTAAAAAAAATTACTTTATGGTAATATAAAATAGAAATTAAGATTAAAAGGGGAATTTTTATGGGAGAAAAAGTTATGGATGGGAAAAAAGAAAAAGCAAAAAAGCTAGAAAATGAAAAAAATACAGAAGAAGAGGTAATTGAAGAAAAAAAAGAAGCTGAAGAAAAAAAGAGTGATGCAAAAGAGAATAAAGAAATTAAAAATGAAGAGACAAAAAATGAAGAAGAACAAAATAAATTTGAAAAGTCAAAGGAAAAACCTAAGGAACAAGAAAAAGAAATAAACAAAATGGAGCTAAATACTAAAAAAGTAAGAAATAAAAAAAGATATATAATACTTGCAGTTGTAATAGGTCTAATATTAATAATTGGACTTTTTGTATCAACGATATTTGCATTAGCAAATATTAGTAATAATAACATTATAAATGGAATATCTATTGCAGGAATTGATGTATCAAGATTATCAAAAGAAGATGCAAAAGCAAAGATAGAATCAATTTATAATGAAAAGAAAGAAAAAGATATACCATTAAAACATGGAGAATATGAAACAACTCTAAGTCCTATTTTAATGGAAGTAAATTATAAAATTGATGAAGCAGTAGAAAAAGCTTATTCAATTGGAAAAAGTTCAAATATATTTGTAAATAATTATAATATTTTATTTGCTTTAATTACTAAAAAAGATATACCATTAGAAATGACGTTAAATGAAGAAGTAACAAAACAAATGATAGAGGATATGAATATTAATTTACCTGATGTTGTGATAGAATCTAGTTATTCAGTAGAAGATGATGAACTGATAATTACTAAAGGAAAGGCTGGTATAAAAATAGATGCAGAAAGTTTACTTTCACAAGTAAAGGAGAGATTAAATAGTCCAAATACAAGTAATGAGGTAATAGATATACCAGTAATAAATAAAGAGCCAGATCCAATTGATATTGATAAGATTCATGAAGAAGTATATAAAGAAGCACAAGATGCTTACATAGTAAAAGAGCCTTTTGAAGTACATCCAGAAGTTGAAGGTATAGATTTTGATGTAGAAGCAGCAAAGGAAATATTAAAGGAAGATAAAGAAGAATATGTAATACCATTAATAATTACAGAGCCATCAGTAACAATAGATGAATTGGGAGAAGAAGCTTTCCCTGATCAATTATCCACATTTACAACAAGATATGATGTAAGTGATGTAGATAGAACAACTAATTTAAGATTAGCATGTCAAAAAATAAATGGAACAGTATTATTAGCAGGAGAAACATTCTCATATAATGATGTAGTAGGAGCAAGAACAGTAGCAGCAGGATATAAAAATGCTAAAATATATGAAGCTGGACAAGTGGTAGATGGATTAGGGGGAGGTATTTGCCAAATATCTTCAACATTATATAATGCAGCATTACAAGCAAATTTAGAAATTGTAGAAAGAAGAAATCATCAGTTTGTAACTTCATATGTACCAGCAGGAAGAGATGCAACAGTTGTTTATGGTTCAACAGACTTTAAATTTAAAAACACAAGAAAATATCCTATAAGGATAGTAGCAACAGCAAATGCAGGAATTGCTACTGTGTCTATATATGGGATTAAGGAAGAAGAAGAATATACGTTCAAATTTAGTACAAAAACTATTTCTACTATTCCATATCCAACACAATATATAGATGATAGTTCAATAGAACAAGGAAAAGAAGTAGTACAGCAAAAAGGAGCAAATGGATTAATAACTGAAACATATATTTCTAAATATTTGAATGGAAAACTTATTTCAACAGATTTGCTTTCAAGAGATACTTATAGTGCTATGACGAGAATAGTAAAAAGAGGTACTAAAGCAGTAAGTAATCCAACAATACAAGAACAAACTAAAGAGCCAACAGTGCAAGAAGAACAACCAATTATAGAAGAACAACCAGCAAACCCAGAAGAAGAAACATCAGAGGAAATAGAAGAACAACCAGCAGCATAATAGTAAGACCAATACTAAAAAGTATTGGTCTTATGTATTGACAATCTTAAAAAAAAATATTATAATAAAAAAAGTTTGAAAAGTATTCTTTGGAGTGTCGCATTTGTAATTAGATGATTCTTATAGCAAATGGCTCTTTAGCTCAGTTGGTAGAGCAACAGACTCTTAATCTGGAGGTCCTCGGTTCGAAGCCGAGAAGAGTCACCAAAAACTTCCTATAAATAAATAGGAAGTTTTTTTTATATTTTTATTAAATTTCCCTCAAAAAGGATACATTATATTTTTTTATTCTTCAAAAATAAATTTCTTTGTAGAATTTAGTATTTGTACTTATTTTTTATTCCATAATTGATTCTCTGATTAAAAAAGCATATATAAAATAATAAATAAAATTCATCTTTTCTATTGAAAATTTTGAGATATAAATATAAAATATATAAAAGAAAAGAAATAAAAGAAGGGAAAACAAATGAGGATAGTATTAAGTGGAAGTAGCAAAGTAAAAAAAAGTGTATTTGAAATAGCAAAAAAATTGGAGTCTAATGGATATGAAGTAGTAGTTCCAAGAGAATTTATAGTACATATGGAAAAAAGAGAACACTCAATGAGACATTTCGATGAGATATGTAAAGATGAAACAGATGTATTACTTGCTGTTAATGAACCTAAAAATGGTATTAAAAACTATATAGGTCCTAATACATTTGCTGAAATTGCTATGGCTTTTTATAAGCAAAAGCGAGTTTTTGTATTAAACGATTTATACGAACCTTATTTAGATGAACTGAAAGGCTGGGGAGTGATTCCGCTAAAAGGAGATTTAAATAGATTTGAAAATATAAAATAATATTGACAAAACGCCCGAAACATACTAAAATAATAGTGTTGGAGAAAAATATAAAAGGGGTGATGGATTTGCTAAGAATATATAATACAGATATAGAAACAAATGAATTTCAAGAAATAAAAGAATTTAAGAAAGGCTCATGGATTAATTTAGTAAATCCGTCGGAGAATGAAATAAAAAAAGTATGTGAAAGTATAAATATACAAGAAGACTTTATAAGAGATGCTTTAGATTATGAAGAAAAAGCCAGAATAGACCAAGAAGATGATGATAATACAATTCTTTTTGTTGTAGATGTCCCTATTATAGAAAAAGGAGAAGAAAACGAAATATATGCAACAATGCCTTTAGGAATGATTGTAGTAAGAGATGATTTTTTTATTACAGTATCACTTAAGAAAAATAAAATTATTGAAAGTTTTGAAAAAAGAAAAATTAAAAATTTCCAAACATATAAGAAAACAAGGTTTATTTTTCAAATATTATATTTAAATTCATCTTTTTACCTAAATTATCTAAAGCAAATCAATAAAGAAACGGAAATTGCAGAATATATATTAAAAAATTCTATGAGAAATAAAGAACTCTTAAAATTGTTAAACTTAGAAAAAGGATTAGTATATTTTACTACATCATTAAAATCAAATGAATTAGTAATGGAAAAAACATTAAGAGGAAAAATAATTAAACTATATGAAGAAGATAGTGAAATACTAGAAGATGCGATCACTGAAAATAAACAGGCTATAGAGATGTCACAAATATATACAAATATTTTAAATGGAACAATGGATGCATATGCGTCAATTATTTCAAACAATCTAAATAGTGTTATGAAAACATTAACATCTATTACAATTATATTAGCTATACCAACAATGATTTCTAGTTTCTGGGGAATGAATGTTAATTTACCATTACAAAATAGTCCTTTTGGATTTATTATAATGATTGCTATTTCTGTAATACTTACATTGTTAGTTTCTTGGTGGTTAAAAAGAAGAAATATGTTAGACTAAAAAAGAAAATGGATTTTCCCATTTTCTTTTTAATTATCTAAAATATCTTGAATTTTCGACAATTCACTTTTTAAAGTATTATAAAGACTTTCACTAATAGAAGTATCTATATAATTTTCATAATTATAAATTGTTTTATTGATATCTAATAATTTAAATTTTTGTTTTGATTTAGTAGAGTCTTTATACATATAAATTGGTATATATTCATAATTATCAATTGATATTGTTCCATCTATGTGCTTTGTTATGTCTAAATTTAAAATAATTGAATCTCTTGTGTATTCAGCATTTTGGTCTGCTATAAAGTTACCTAAAGAATAAATTACAAATCCATCTTTTGTTGTTCCATCTTCTAGAGTAACAGTTCTTTTTTCCATTGGTTCTAATACATGAGGATGTGTACCTAAAATAATGTCTACACCGTTTTGAAATAAAAAGTCTGCTAATTTTTCTTGCGTAGAGTTTTGAGTTGTTTTATATTCATTTCCCCAATGCATGCAAGCTATTATTATATCAGGATTTTCTTCTTTTGCTACTTCTATTTGTTTTTTCATTAAGTCTTCATCTATTAAATTTACACAGAATTGCTTATCAGAAGGAATTGTTATTCCATTGGTACCGTAAGTATAATTTACGAATGCAATTTTTATTCCTTTAATATATTTAATTAAAGTTTTATTTTGATCTTCTTCTGTTTTATATGTTCCAAGGTGAGCTATATCAGCAGAATTTAATGTATCTATTGTTCTAGATAAACCATTAAATCCTTTATCTAATGAATGATTACCAGCAGTAGAAAGTACATCTAGACCAATATCCTTTAATTCATATGCTAAACTGTCAGGAGTGTTAAATGTTGGATAACTACTATACCCTACTTCTTCTCCTGCAAAAGTTGTTTCTAAATTCCCAATACATATATCTGCTGTTTTGGTATATAGGCTAATATCTTCAAAAACATAAGAAAAATCATATGTATCTGTACTTTCATTGTATGCATCATTATATTGTGTGTTATGACACATAATATCTCCAATAGCAGATAGTGTAAAAGTTATATCTACAGGTTCTTCTACAGTTTCTTTAGAAGAATCTTCTTCTGTTTGCTTTTCGTTTTCAATTTCTTGTTTTGAAGATTGAACTATATTTTGATAATCATTTTTATTTTTTACATAATAAAAAAGTGCTATTGCAAGTAAAATAACAAATAAACATATAACAGTTGAAATTAAAATTTTATTTGCTTTAGTATAATCAATATCAGCATTTTTTAGTTTTCTTCTTTTTTGATTGCGTCCACGTGCATCTCTTCTCAAAAAACTCACCTCTATTTCTTTATACAAAATATCATAAAAAATAAAAAAATTCAACAAATTGAATAATTAAAAAAATTTTTCATATAATAAAGTTAATGAAAATTTAAGCTAAAGGAGGAAGAAAAATGAAGATTGTTGACAAAATTGCATTAGTACTAATTATAATTGGGGCTCTTAACTGGGGATTAATAGCATTATTTAATTTTGACTTAGTTGCCACTATATTCGGCGATATGACAATAATCTCTAGAATTATATATGGATTAGTTGGACTATCAGGATTATGGGGAATAAAATTATTATTTGATGATTAATATATAAGGAAAAAGGGACGAATCTAAAAAATCTCATTTAAAAATGAGACAAAATAGGTCCGTCCCTAAAATTCTCACTTGAAAAAAACAGGAAAATATTGTATAATTACCTACGATAAAAAAATAGGAGGAGAAAAGATGTTAGTAGCAAATGGAGTTACTGTAAGATTTGGTAAAAGAGTATTATTTGAAGACGTAAATATTAGCTTTGGAAAAGGAAATTGTTATGGAATAATTGGAGCTAATGGTGCAGGAAAATCTACTTTCCTAAAAGTACTTTCAGGAGAGATAGAACCAAGTAAAGGTGATGTAAGTATTGATAAAGGGGAAAGAATATCAGTATTAAAGCAAGATCACTATGCTTTTGAGGATTATACAGTTATAGATACTGTTATTATGGGAAATAAAGAATTATATGATATTATGAAAGAAAAAGAAAAAATATATGCAAAACCAGATTTTTCAGAAGAAGATGGAATGATTGCAGCAAAATTAGAAGAAAGATTTGCAGAACTTGATGGTTGGAATGCTGAATCAGATGCAGCAAAACTTTTAAATGATTTAGGTATAGTTCCAGAAGATCATTATAAATTTATGAGAGAAGTAGAAGCAAAAGATAAGGTAAAAGTATTACTTGCACAAAGTTTATTTGGTAATCCAGATGTATTACTACTAGACGAGCCTACAAATGACTTAGATGTAAAAAGTATTAACTGGTTACAAGAATTTTTAATAGAATTTGAAAATACAGTAATAGTAGTTTCACATGATAGATATTTCTTAAATAAAGTATGTACACATATAGCAGATGTAGACTTTGGTAAAATAAAAGTATATCCTGGAAATTATGATTTCTGGTATGAATCAAGTCAATTGGCATTAAAACAAGCAAGAGAGCAAAACAAGAAAAAAGAAGATAAAATTAAAGAATTACAAGAATTTATTGCAAGATTTAGTGCAAATGCTTCTAAGTCAAAACAAGCTACATCAAGAAAGAAAACTTTAGAGAAAATACAATTAGAAGAAATAAAACCTTCTAATAGAAAATACCCATACATAGATTTTAAACCAGATAGAGAACCAGGAAAAGAAATCTTACAAGTAAAGAATGTTTCTAAAACAATAGACGGAGTAAAATTATTAAATAAAATATCATTTGATGTAAAAGAAGGAAACAAGATAGCTATCTTAGCAGATAATGAACTTGTAAAAACAGTTTTATTTCAAATCATCGCAGGTGAACTAGAACCAGATGAAGGTGAAGTGATATGGGGAACAACTATTACTAACACATATTTCCCTAAAGATAATAATTATTTATTTGAAACAGATGAAAATGTCACAGAATGGCTAAGAAAATATTCAAAGGACCCAGATGAGACATATGTAAGAAGTTTCTTAGGAAGAATGTTATTTTCAGGAGACGAAGCTTTAAAAAATGTAAGTGTTTTATCAGGAGGAGAAAAAGTAAGGTGTGTATTATCTAAAATGATGTTATCAGGTGCTAATTTTTTAATATTTGACGAGCCAACAAACCATTTGGATATGGAAAGTATTACAGCTTTAAATGAAGGGATGAAAAAATTTACAGGAAATATTATATTTACATCACATGACCATGAATTAACACAAACAGTAGCAAATAGAATAATAGACATTAAAGAAAATGGAGAAGTAATAGATAGAGAAGTTTCTTATAATGAATATTTAGGAGTTGAATAATCATAAGCTGTTTTTTGGGACGGAGGAAAAAAACAGTTTTATACTAAAACAAAATAAAGGGATAAACTTAGGGGCATTTAATTAAAGAAAGCGAGATGATTAAAATTTCAAGAATAGCAAGAAAATTATTAAAAGCCTCTTTTTTTCATGTAATTGTGCAAGGAATTAATAAGGAAAATATTTTTTCGGAAGAAAGATATAAAAATCAATATTTAAAACTAATTAGAAAAAATTGTAATGAATTAGATATAAAGATAGTATCTTATTGTATAATGGATAATCACGCACACTTTCTATTGCAAATATCTGATGTTAAAAATTTGTCAAAATTAATGCAAAAAGTTAATGGAATATATGGTAAATACTATAATTATATGGAAAATGGTAGGAAAGGATATGTGTTTAGAGATAGATATTTAAGTGAGCCTATTACAAGTAAAAGATATCTAATTAATTGTATAAAATATATTCATTTGAATCCTGTAAAAGCAAATATAGTACAAAAATGTGATTATTATAAATTCTCATCTTATAATATATATAAATATAAATTTAATAAAAATGAATTAAAAGAAAACGAAATTTTTTTAAAAGAAGATTATGTTTCTATTATTAATGATGTTTTTACAAACTATATGTTTTTAGATATTGAAAAAAATACAGAAGAAAAAATTGTACAAGGAATATCTGAATTTATAAAAAAAGATCAAATAGAATTGTATAAGATATTTACTGAAAGAAAAATATTAATAAGATTAATTAAATTTTTAAAAAATGTGAAAAATATTAAATATATAGAAATAAGAGAATTTTTAAAAATAAATAGAGGGACGATGGAAACTATAACTAAAAATATAAGAGAAAATAAGTAAAGCTGTTTTTTTCCTCCGTCCCCAAAAACAGTTAATCATTTTTATAAACAATTAATGTTCTTTCTTTTCCAGTATTTTCTAAATAATTTAAATGCTCTAATAAAGATTTAGTAGTTTCTTTGTTTTCAAAGAAAGGTTCACATCCATCTGAATAAGCACATATATATTCTACATTGGATAAATCTATTTTATATGTATCTATATAATATTCTGCAGTATCTTCACCTGAAAATGCTCCGTAAGATACATCCTTACCATTATATTTTTTTGATGGATTATTTCTAAAATCTTTTCTTGTCATAATTCTACATTTAGGATTATTCCAATTAAATTCATGTTTTTTTATATAAATATTTTCTAAATAATCTTCAAATTGTTTATGGTTATTAATTGTTGTAAAAACTATGTTATAGTTTTTATCTAATAATGTTATATGACAATCTCCCAAAGAGAAACAATACAAATAGTTATCAACAATTTTACCTCCAACCGCTTCACAGCAATATAAATCTTCTTTAAGATAATCTATTTTTCTATTAGCATTTAAGGGTTTTAAAGCTTTATTACAAAATTTTGCAATATTCATAATAACATCTTTTGAAATTTCATTTTCTTTATATTTTTCTATTTCTGAAATAAAAGTATCACATACTATTTTTGCAGAATCAAAAGCACCGCTAGGATTTGGATAGGTTTTTATCCAATATAATGCTTCTTCTTCATTTTTTGGGTAAGGAACAGCTTCTCCTTTTATATTATCTCTTGTAACTCCATCAGCGACACAAAAAGCTAAATCTTGTATTTTATAATAATCTTCTACAACTGGAGTTAAATGTAGTTTAGTAAAAATAATATTATCAAAAGTTTTATCATAAATTAATTTAAACATATTGACTTTCATCTCCAATTTCATCTATTAAAATATTACTTATTATTTTTTTAGTAAAATCATTATCATATATACAAGGGTTAAAATTAATAGCTTTTTTAATACAATTTTCTAAATTATCTATATTTTTACACATTTGTATATATCCTAAATTCTTAAACCAATCATATGATTCTATTATTTTATGAGTAAGACTATCAAAAACAACACAAGGAGTTTCAGTAATTGCAGAAAATATCATACCATGAAGTCTATCTGTTATAACAAGCTTTGCATTTTGAAGTTCTTCAAATTTATCTTTTAATATATTTTCTCTTATTTTTTCCGAAATATTATTAACAGGTTCAGTTCCGATATTCATGTCACTAATTTTATAAGACTCAAAATTTTTTTCTACATAGCTAACTATAAAATCAGTCATATTATTTCCTAATATTTTTTCTTTATCTCTTCTAAACATTAGAAGAACTCCATGTCTTCTAGTATTAGAGGATTCTTTTAAACTCATAACAATATCTGGAGTTAAGCAAACTTTTGCATTATAAAAATTCTTTTTCATAAATTCATATGATTTTTTTTCTCGAGCCATTATTACTAAATCATTATGTGCATTATATATTTTTTTAGAAATATTTAATTCTTCTTCATTTTCAAAATAAGCTGTTTGAGGAAAAATAATGATCTTATTATTAGGATAAGAAGAGATAACTTCTCTTCTACCCATTTCAGGTGTAACATATGTGTCTCCTATATTACCACCACCATGTAATAAAATTATATCATCGTCTTTTATATATTTTTTCACCTTTTTAGCACATGTATCTAATTTTTCTTCTTGCATTATATAAAACTTTTTTTGGGGAAAAAGTTCTTTTATAATTTTTTCCTCAGCATAAGCTATTGCTAAATCACCAATATTTGCATGATGTGGTGTTCCCATAAGAATAATTTTCATAAGATTCTCTCCTATTCAAGATTTTCTATTATTTGTGATAAATATTTTTTATCATGAATATTTATTGTGATATTTCCGCCTGATACTTCATTAGTATATTTATTTGCAATCTTTTCTTGCTTTTTTGCATTTCTTTTATACCATTCATATTCAATATCAAAATGTCCCATATCTAATGCTTGATAACCTTCTTTTGCTAAGTCGTATGCAAGTACTGTAGCCGTAGGACCTAGAGCAAATAATATTAATGTATCTTTTGGTTCTTGCTTTAACCTGCTTAAAATTTCATCATATTTACTGAAAGCATTTTCAGAAGGACATATAATTCTTCTTACAGATTTACATTTGCTAAGCAAATCGTTTCCTACGCCGACTCTAGTTTGAGCCCCTTCACAAATTATAATATCACGGTCTTTCCATATCTTTTTAAGCATTGAGAAATATTTGCCAGTGTTACTTCTATCCTTATATCTAATATAAAGTCTTGTTAAATTTGCTGTTGCATATTCCATGTCTTCATTAATATAGTTAAGCCAAGTTTTTCTGGTTCTAGCCATATTTTTAATCCAAAAAATCTCACTTTCTTCTGTTAAATTGGTAAATTCATTAATAACATCAGGAATACCAATTAAACAAAAATCTTGCTTATTTTTTAAGATTTCTTCTAATCTATTGGATAATTTTTTGTCATAAACTTGGAAATCTAAGTTTTTGCCAAGGATTAAGTCTAGTTCTCCATCACCAAAACGGGCAATAGATTTTCTTTCTATAAGAATTTTGTTTATAGAATCTTCTATATTTAAAATTTTTATTTTACTTTGTTTCATTTCTTTAAGTAAAGATTCTTTTATATTTACTATTTCTGGATCCATTTCTTTATTTTCTATTTCTCTATATGTACTAGGATTTGGCTTAGACATTTTTTCCCTCTCTTCTTTTGACATTAGTTTTCTTACTTGTTTTAAAATGTCACAATATTTTAATGTTTGCTCATAATCTCTTGCTACTATGGATTCTATAATATATTGTACTGATTTTATAATAGTAGGTATTTTTAGGTCATTATTTAACATGTAAAACCATTTCATTTTTTCTAATAATTCTATTCTTTCTTCATTTGTAAGTAAATCTGTATCTATAAATCTATATAAAATATAATTCATACTTTTGGCATAATAATAACGATAATATTCCAAATTATCTGAAGTTCTAAAATTATCATATATTATTCTATATGCTCTATTAATTCCTAAGAAATATTGTTTTGAGCAATTTGTTGAAATGGAGTTTGAATCTCTTAATCTGTAATTATAGACATTATCTGGAGTATAAAAAACTCTCTCAGAGTGAATGAAACAATATGTAGTAAAAATTGCATCTTCCGCTGGTAATTTTTCAACAAAACGAACTCTCAATTTGTCTAAGAAAGACTTCCTAAAAATTTTATTCCAAACACCTGAGTTCATTATAAAAAATGAATTTGTATAATCTTTTATTGATAATCTAAACGATTTGAACTTTTCTCTATCAAATACAGGTTTTTGCCATTTTGTGCCATCTTCGTTTGTATTTGTGTAGTTCCCTATTGCATAATCTGCATTTGTTTCCTCAATACATTTATATAAGCTTTCACAAGAATTAGAATCAAAAAAATCATCAGAATCGAGAAACATAATATATTTCCCAGTAGCATTGTCTAAACCTGTGTTTCTAGCACCTGACAGACCTTGGTTTTCTTGATGAATTAATATAAATCTTGAATCTTTTTTTACATATTCTTCTGCTATCTTACTCGAATTATCTGTTGAGCCATCATCTATTAGTAATACTTCTAAGTTTTTATATGTTTGATTAACAACAGAATCTAATGCTGAAGACAAATATTTTTCAACATTGTAAATTGGTACTATAATTGTAATTTTATCCATGTATACATCTCCTTCCACGAAGATTATATCATAAAATTTGACATAATTCAAATAAAAAATTAGATAAGAATACTTACTTATTAAATTGGTTTGAGTATTATATATGTATAATAGAACAAAATTTTAAGAAAAAGAACAAAGAAATAACAGCTAACCCTACGGAACAAAAGAAAAGCAACAAAAAAAGAAAAAAAAACGACAAAAATGCAAATAAAATGTAATAAAAATGTAAAATAAAACAAGTAAATTGTGCGAAATCAAAAGCCGTAAAAAGAGCTTAAACAATATCATCTTTGTAGAAAAAACTGCCATTTACTTTATGATAAAAATATTTTAGTATAAATATAAAATATTATATATATTATGCGCGAAGGAAGGAAGTTGTTATGGAAGAGAAACAAAAGGAAAAAATAAACACAAAGAAAAAAACAAGTAAAGTGCTAATGTTTATTTTAATATTAGCACTATTATGCGTTGGCATCATTTTCATCAATCCAACTGCTAGACAAAGCATTTTAAACAGAATGAACGGAAATATAGAAAATGCGAATGAAAATAGCGTAACTGAATCTAATGCAGGGATTACTGCTGTTGGAATTACAAATACTGTAACAGGAACAGCACCATTTGATAACAATGATGAACCAGGAAATGATAGTTCAGCAAGTAATGACATCGTTCGTTCATTTGACAAAGTAACATGGAGAATGGATATAACAATGGATTCAAAAGATGGACAGCCAATAAAGGAGTCAAAAATCCAGATACAAGCAACGATACCAGAGTCAATTGAGGATGCTAAATGGGATTTAGATACAATGAACTGGATAGAAAACGCAGCAGTTAGTGAAGATGGAAGAACATTAACTGGCTCATATACAGTAGAAGGCTCAACAAGTTCAACATCACTAGTACAAGCATTAGAGTTTGTAATGGAGCTTGAAGGTGCAAAAAACGGAACAGAGATTAGCCCTACTTTTGTATTCAATATTGAAGGAGATGACGAAACAAGAGAAATAACAACGCCACCAGTAAAAGTGAGTTCAACAGGAAAGTATAATGTGAAATTAATAAATGCGAAGTCAGGAAGTAGAACAACAGTTGATTATGGTGAAGGCGAAATAAGAGGAAGAATGTATCCAGTATACGGTTTTGCCATACAACTTTACAATGAAAGCACAGAAAAAGGGTTAAAAGGTATAGAATATCCAAAAGGAGAAATATCTTTTGATATAGATTTAACATTAGAGAGGGCTTTAAGTGGTTCAGATGAAAGAGAAGATATAACAGCTGAAGCAACACCAGTATTATGGAATTATAGGGTGAATAATGATTATAAGAATAGTGCAGGAGAAATAGATGGAAGAGACATGTATATAGGAGATTATACACAAGCTCAAATTGAAGGACAACCTAAAGGTATAGATAATGGAGATAGAAGCTGGTCTACATATAATTCAGGAAACATTAAAATGGTACAAGAAGGAAACAAGTTACATGTAACAGTTAATAACTATGATTTTGATGGTGAATTTCCACATTATACTCAAAGTTATGAAAGCAATCCTAGTAGATATAAAGTATATGGCGATAACGTAGGATTATTTAGTATTGTACATTTTCAAGTATTTGTTCCAGATACAGAAGCATCAACACAAGAGGGGTATGATTATTATTTAACAGTTGAAGATAATAATGCTAGATTTACTTCACTTAGTGATGATGTAATAAATGAACAAAAGCTAACAACAGATGACTCATATACAATTAACCATGCCTTATCTAGTAAAGGTAGAAGAACTGCGTTTATAGATTATAATCAATTTACAGATGCAGGAAGGAAAGGAAATGCAGCAGCTATACAAGGACAGGGTTTTACAACTAGGTTAACTTTTGTTACAGATGACGCAGATCCAGAATATTATACTTACAGTCAAAACTATATATATAAGTTTGATGGTTCTGGATTAGAGCCAGCCTCAGATGAAATTACATATAAGGTTTATAATACTAATATGCAATTTAATGCATATTATCTAACTAAAAAAGATGGAAGTAACTGGACAAGTCAGGAAGAGATGAACAAAACAGTTGAACTAGACGATTTTAACGTATACAAAAATAAATCAGATATTCCAGAAGGTTATACATGTATTGGAGTGTTCTTTGAATCAATAGATGGAGGGGTTGTTGGAACAGGCTATTGTAACATACATCTTAATATGAAGATAAAAGAAGATGCTAAAGTAAATCAAGTATATGGAATGACTTTTGCTATTAGACAATGGACACAAGATAATAAGTTAGATAGAACCATATATACTGTTGAAAATAAGAATATTACTTCTAGTGAATATCCAGAACCTTACTGGAAAAAAGAAGGACAGAATTATGTAAAAACGATATATGACGAAAATGGAAATATAACAAAAGGACATAGTAACTATTATGAGGGGAATTGTATATTAGTAATGGGGGCTAACCTTAGCGGTGATGTTAGAGCGGTTGATAGTAGTGGTAATGAGAAAACTACTTATGATTTAGCAAAAAATGAAAATACTATAACATATAGTGTAGAACCTAAAATAGATGGAAATGAGTATAAAGAAGAACAAACAAGTAATATAACATTAAAAGCAGAAGTAACTTTGCCAAGTGGTTTAGAGTATGTACCAGGAAGTAGTAAAAGAGGAGAAGAAAATTATAGTGAACCACAAGTAACTAAAAACTCTAACGGAACAACAACTTTGGTATGGTATTTATATAATTGTACTGCTGGTGAAGATATTGTTCCTATAACGTTTGATGCAAACATAGATAATACAACATTAAATGAAACACAATATCAGACAAAATTTGTAATATCAGAATATATAGGTGATGGTGAAGCAAAAATAGGAAACAGTTCACCAAGCTCAAGAACGTCAACAAACACAATAACAGTAGTAAACTTAGGAAGTCACAGATTATATCAAGAAGTAATTACACCAATAGTAGAAACAAATGGAGAGATAAAATATAGAATTACATATCAAAATACTTCTGGTAGTGCAACACCAGATTTCCAAGTGCTAGATATATTACCATTTAACGGAGATGGAAGAGGAACAAATTATAATGGAACATATACATTAAAGGATATAAAAGTAACTCAAACAAATTCAAATACAGAAATACCAACAGACAACTTAAGCTTATTTATAACAACAAACATAGATGCAAGAGAAATAACACCAAAAGATGAAGGAATAGGTGTAAGTGATATTTGGGAGCAAAAAGAAATAGGTAGCCAAATAAATGAACCAGCAACAGTTATAGCATTAAAGGGAGAAGTAGAAGCAGGAACAACTGTTGTAATGGAAATAACATTAAAGACAACAAACAATAGAGGAGAAGATACATATTATAATGTAGCAACAGCACAAACAAATAAAGATACAGATGTAATGACAACAACAGCATTAAAAGCAGAAGTAGTATCAAGAGAAATTAGTGGAATGGTTTGGTATGATACTAATGAAAACGGAACAAAAGAAGATAGTGAATCTTATGCTCAAGGAATAGAAGTAGAGTTATTAAATAGTGATGGAACAAAAGCAAAAGATACAAGTGGAAATGAGATAGCAAATCAATTAACAACGGCAAATGGAGAATATGAATTTATAAATCTAACAAGAAATGATTATATAGTAAGAATAGTAACAGATAATAAATACAAGTTAACGACAGCGAATATAGGAACAAATAAAGAGATAAATAGTAAATTTGAAGAAGTAGAAGGAAATAAACAAAGTTATGTAATAACAAACTTAAATGGAGTACAAAGTCCAGTAATGATAGAAGACAATGTAAATGCAGGACTAGTAGTAAAAGATGCTAAGATAGTAATAAACTACTTAGAAGAAGATAATACTCCAGACGATGATAGTGATAACAATGTCTTAAGAGCTTCAGAAGAAATAACACAATATGAAAAAGATGGAGTAATGGCCAACTACAAAATAGGAGACACATATAGTACTGAAGCAGTTCAAATAGACAATTATATTGTATTAAGAAATAGTGGAAATACTACTGGAACATTAGATAGCGAAGTAGAAGAAGTAACATATTATTATACATACAATAAACAAGATATAAACATAAGAAAAGTATGGGATGACGATAATGATGCGGCAGGAAAAAGACCAACTTCTATTAAGGTTGAACTAAAAAACGGAAATAATGTAATAGAAGAAGTAATTCTTTCTGATGATAATGCTAATTCGTCAGATGCAAATATCTGGGAAGAAACAATAAACAATTTAGATATATATAATGAAGATGGACAGAAAATAAATTACACAGTAGATGAAAAAGAAAATGAAGGAAGTTTAGAATCATACAACAAAATGATAAATGGGACAACTATCACAAATACATTTACACAAAACACAGAGAAAATAGATGTTAAAGTAAATAAGTTATGGGATGACAGTAATGATGAAGCAGTAAAGAGACCAAAAGAAGTAACAATAATATTGAAACAAGAAGTAGTAAATGGAGGAGAAAGTAGTTATCAAGAAGTAGAGAGAGCAACAATAAATGGAAATGATAATCCAGGAGATCATGTAAACGAATGGAGTTATACATTTGATGATGTAGCAAAATTTGATAAGTATAATAATGAAATAAAATATACAGTAGAAGAAGTTATACCAGAGTTTTACACAAGTTATGTTGAAAATGTGGAAAACGAAAATACATTAATTGATAATTTGGAATTTAATATAAGAAATACATTTAGTGTACCAGATGAAAAGATAAATGTAACAGTAAGTAAAGTATGGGATGATAATAATAATAGAGCAGGAAAGAGACCAACAAATGTAACATTAGTATTAACAGGAAAGAATAAAGAAGGAAATCAAGTAGGCGAAGCTAAAAAGGTAACATTAACATCTGCAAATGCTATTGCAGGAAGTGAAAATACATGGCAAGGAACAATAAGTGATTTACCAAAATATGATGAAAAAGCAGATGAAATAAATTATGAATTATCAGAAGAGAGTTTAAATAGTGTATTCTATACAGAAGAAAACACTACTATTAACCAAGGAACAAAAACAATAACAAATAGATTTGTAGTACCAAGTGACACAATAGAAGTAGATGTTTCAAAAATATGGGAAGATAATAATAATGAACAAAATGCAAGACCAGAAAGCGTAACGTTAATTTTAAGAGGAAATAGCCAAGAATATAGTACTGTATTAACTTCTGCTAATACAAGAGCAGAAAATGGAAACGTTTGGAGAGGAACAATAACAGGACTTCCAAAGTATAACGTAAATGGTGACGAAATAGAATACATACTAGATGAAAGACCAGTAGACAGTATATTCTATACAAAAACAAATGTAGATCAACAAAATAAAACTGTTACAAATAGATTTAATATACCAACAGAAAGTATACAAGTAACAGCAACAAAGGTGTGGAAAGATAATAATAATGCATTAGGAAAGAGACCACAAGCAATAGAGCTACAAATAATAAACAAAGAAACAAAAGAAGTAGTAGAATCACAAATAATGCAAGGAAATAGTACTACAAACGATGGATGGAGTTATACATTTGAAGTACCAAAATACGGAGATACAACAGAAGAGATAGAATATGAAATAGGAGAAAAAGAATTAGGAAATGAGTTCTATACTACAAATGTAGACCAAGAAACAAGAACAATTACAAATACTTTCGAAGTACCAGATGTAAGAATAGAAGTACCAGTAACAAAAGTATGGGATGATAATAGTAACTTTGCAGGAAAGAGACCAAGAAGTATAACATTAATTTTAAAATCAAGTACTGGAACAGAATATATAAGAAGTTTAAGTAGTTACGATGTAGTAGAAGGAAATACAAATAGTTGGTCAAATAGATTTGTAAACTTGCCAAAATATGACAGTGTAGGTAATGAAATAACCTATACTTTAAGTGAAGAGCCAACAGGAAGTATATTCTACACAGCAGAAAATACAAGTATTATAGGAAATACGACAGAAGGATATACAGTAACAAATACTTTTGAAGTACCAAGTGATACAGTAGAAGTACCAGTAACAAAAGTATGGGATGATAATAGTAATGTAGCAGGAAAAAGACCATTAAGTGTAACAGTAAAATTAACAGGAAGCGATGGACAAGAATATACAAAAGAACTAAATATTAGTAATGAAGCAAATGACGTAAATACATGGACATACACATTTACTGAATTACCAAAATATAATAGTGTAGGTAATGAAATAACTTATACTTTAAGTGAAGAGC
Source organism: uncultured Clostridia bacterium (assembly GCA_944386415.1). Taxonomy (GTDB): domain Bacteria; phylum Bacillota; class Clostridia; order TANB77; family CAG-508; genus CAG-269. The sequence continues at coordinate 20,217 of CALXAY010000022.1, forward strand.
CAACGGGAAGTATATTCTATGTAGAAGCAAATGCAGATATAACAGGAAATATGACAGAAGGATATGTAGTAACAAATACTTTCGAAGTACCAGATGATAAAGTAAGTGTAGATGTAAGTAAGGTTTGGATAGATACAGAGGCACAACAAGATAAGAGACCAACAGGAGTAACAGTAGTTCTAAAAAACGGAGAAGAAGAGGCAGGAAGAAAAGAATTAAATAATACTGATGGATGGTCATATACATTTAGTAACTTAGCAAAATATGATAGTTTAGGAAATGAAATAAACTATACAATAGAAGAAATAACAACAAATAAATTCTATACAAGTAGTATTTCTGGAAATATGGTAGAAGGATATGTAATAACAAACACATTTACAAGACCAGAAGAAACAACAGAAATAACAGTAAATAAAGTATGGGACGATAATAGTGATGAAGCAGGAAGACGTCCAGACAGTGTAACATTAAAGGTAACAGGAAATGGAGAGACATATACACAAGAAGTAACAGGAAGTGGAGATACATGGAGTTATACATTTACAGAACTTCCAAAATATGATGCAAATGGAGATGAAATAGAATATACAGTAGACGAGGAAGAGTTAACTGAAAATAGCGAATTTTATTTGAAGAGTGTAAATCAAGAAACAGATACTGTAACAAATACTTTTAATGTACCAGGAGAAAATATAACAGTAAAAGCAACAAAAGCATGGGACGATAATGAAAATGTAGCAAGAAAGAGACCAACAAGTGTAACATTACAAGTAAAAGACGGAGAAGACATAGTTGTAAGTGAAATAGCAAACGAAGAAAATAACTGGACAGTAGAATTTGAAGTACCTAAATACGATAATTTAGGAAATGAAATAAACTACACAGTAGATGAAGCAGATTTAGGAAGTATATTCTATACAAAAGCAAATAGTGAAGTTACAGGAAATATGACGGAAGGATATACAGTATCAAATACTTTTGAAGTACCAGATGATACTATTGAAGTACCAGTAACAAAAATATGGGATGACAACAGTAATGTTGCAAGTAAGAGACCAACAAGTGTAACAGTAAAATTAATAGGAAGTGACGGAACAGAGAAAACTCAAGAATTAACTGTTGCAAATGAAGTAGAAGGAAATACAAATAGTTGGACATATACATTTACTGGATTAAGAAAATACGACAGTATAGGTGATGAGATAGCTTATACTTTAAGTGAAGAGCCAACAGGAAGTATATTCTATACAGAAGAAAATACAGAAATTACAGGAAATATGACAGAAGGATATACAGTAACAAATACCTTTGTTGTACCAGATGATACAGTAGAAGTGTCAGTAACAAAAGTATGGGATGACAACAGTAATGTTGCAAATAAGAGACCAACAAGTGTAACAGTAAAATTAACAGGAAGTGATGGAAAAGAATATACAAAAGAACTAAATATTAGTAATGAAGTAAATGGCGATGTAAATACATGGACATATACATTTACTGAATTACCAAAATATAACAGTGTAGGTAATGAAATAACTTATGCTTTAAGTGAAGAGCCAACAGAAAGTATATTCTATACAGAAGAAAATAGTGAAATCTCAGGAGATATGAAATCTGGATATACAATAATAAACAGATTTGTAGTACCAGATGATAAAGTAAGTATAGATGTAAGTAAAGTTTGGGTAGATACAGCAGAACAAAAAGATAAAAGACCAACAGGAGTAACAGTAGTTCTAAAGAACGGAGAAGAAGAGGCAGGAAGAAAAGAATTAAATAATACTGATGGATGGTCATATACATTTAGTAATTTAGCAAAATATGATAATTTAGGAAATGAAATAAACTATGCAGTAGAAGAGATAACAACAAATAAATTCTATACAAGTAGTATTTCTGGAGATATGAAATCTGGATATGTAATAACAAATACATTTACAAGACCAGAAGAAATAACAGAAATAACAGTAAATAAATTATGGGATGATAATAGTGATGAAGCAGGAAAGAGACCAGATAGTGTAACATTAAAGGTAACAGGAAATGGAGATACATATACACAAGAAGTAACAGGAAGTGGAGACAGATGGAGCTATACATTTACAGAACTTCCAAAATATGATGCAAATGGAGATGAAATAGAATATACAGTAGACGAGGAAGAGTTAACTGAAAATAGCGAATTCTATTTGAAGAGTGTAAATCAAGAAACAGATACTGTAACAAATACATTTAATGTACCAGGAGATAAAGTAACAGTAAAAGCAACAAAATCATGGGACGATAATGAAAATGTAGCAGGAAAGAGATCAGAAAGTGTAACAATACAAGTAAAAGATGGAGATAGAATAGTTGCGAGCGAAGAGGCAAATGAAGAGAATAGCTGGACAGTAGAAATTGATGTACCAAAATATAACAGCTTAGGAAATGAAATAGAATATACAGTAGATGAAGCAGATTTAGGAAACATATTCTATACAAAAGAAAATAGTGAAGTTACAGGAGACATGACAAATGGATATACAGTAACAAATAGATTTGTAGTACCAGACGAAAAAGTAGAAGTACCAATAACAAAAATATGGGATGATAATAGTAACTTTGCGGGAAAGAGACCAATAAGTGTAACAGTAAAATTAACAGGAAGTGACGGACAAGAATATACACAAGAATTAAATAATAGCAATGCAGTAGATAATAACATAAATGTATGGACATATACGTTTACTGGATTACCAAAATATGACAGTGTAGGTGATGAAATAACTTATACTTTAAGTGAAGAGCCAACAGAAAGTATATTCTATACTGTTCAAAATACGGTAGTAGACCAAGAAAGTATGACAATAACAAACAAATTTGAAGTACCAGATGATACTATTGAAGTACCAGTAACAAAAGTATGGGATGACAATAGTAATGTTGCAGGAAAAAGACCATTAAGTGTAACAGTAAAATTAACAGGAAGTGATGGACAAGAATATACAAAAGAACTAAATATTAGTAATGAAGTAAATGGCGATGTAAATACATGGACATATACATTTACGGAATTACCAAAATACGACAGTATAGGTAATGAAATAACTTATACTTTAAGTGAAGACCCAACAGAAAGTATATTCTATACTGCAGAAAATACTGATATTACAGGAAATATGACAGAAGGATATGTAGTAACAAATACTTTCGAAGTACCAGATGATAAAGTAAGTGTAGATGTAAGTAAGGTTTGGATAGATACAGAGGCACAACAAGATAAGAGACCAACAGGAGTAACAGTAGTTCTAAAAAACGGAGAAGAAGAGGCAGGAAGAAAAGAATTAAATAATACTGATGGATGGTCATATACATTTAGTAACTTAGCAAAATATGATAGTTTAGGA
>CALXAY010000023.1 GCA_944386415.1 uncultured Clostridia bacterium
TTTTTGGTACTTTCGTACCGCTTGGTTTTTCTCTAAAGGATTTTTGTTTATTTTTCAATGTACTTTTATGTCCACTTTTATGCTTGGAACGTTTTGCATTATACTATACCTTTTTAATTTTGTCAACACTTTTTCGACAATTTTTTCAAAAACTTTTTTGCCCTGTTTTTGAGCAAAATAAAAAACTAGTAATTGCTGCTTTTATTCTATTCATTAAGTTACTTTTTATTACTAATTCTTACGTTTTCTCTTATTATTTTTTGTCTGTTGCTAGGTACTTTTTTATAATAACACCTTTACTTAAAAAAGTCAATAGATTTTTTAAATTTTTTAAGGATTTTTATTCCTTTTTCCTAGGTATTATTTAATGTATATTTATAATAACATTTTAAACTTTTTATGTCAATATGTTTTTATGATTTTTTAAAACTTTTTATATTTCTACTAATATAATATCATCACCTATACATTTAACCTTTTGCCATGGAATTATAATATTGTTATTTTGTGTAAAAAGATTAATTATTTTATTGTTTCCAGGAACAATAATATGTGTTATTGTTCCTGTTTCTAAATCTGCACATACATCTTGAACATATCCTAATCTTTTGCCATCTACAATATTTATTACCTCTTTATGTTTAAAATCTAATCCTTTATCCCCCATTTAATACCTCCCATTAAATTTTATTTTTTATATATTAAATATATGAAGAAAAAAGTAAAATAGTCAAAGAAAAATCCTTGACTATTTATAAAATCTTCTTATATGTTCTATTGCACTTTTTTCAAGTCTAGATACTTGTGCTTGTGAAATTCCTATCTCATCTGCTACCTCCATTTGAGTTCTACCATCAAAAAATCTTTTTTTAACTATTGTTCTTTCCTTTTCATTAAGTTTATTTAATGCTCCTTCTATTGTCATTTTCTCTGTCCATAATTCATCTGTATTTTTATTATCCTTTATTTGATCTATAATATATATATTTTCTGCCCCATCATTATAAATAGGTTCTTGGAGTGATACAGGATCTTGAATTGCATCCATGCAAAATCCTATTTCTTCTACTTCGACACCAAGTTCTTTTGCAATATACTCTATTCTTGGCTCTTTACCATATTCTTTTAAATATCTTTCTTTAAATTGAATTACCTTATATGCTAAGTCTCTTACAGAACGACTTACTCTTATACTATTATTGTCCCTTAAATATCTTTTAACTTCTCCTATAATCATTGGAACTGCATACGTACTAAATTGTACATTTTGACTTAAGTCAAAATTATCAATTGCTTTTATTAATCCAACACAACCAACTTGAAATAAATCATCAGCTGTTTCTCCTCTTCCATAAAATCTTTGTATAACACTTAATACTAATCTTAAATTTCCATTTATAAATTTTATTCTTGCTTCTTTATCTCCATCTTTTATTTTTACAAATAGTTCTTCTTTTTCTTCTTTGCTTAGCAATGGTAATTTTGATGTGTTTACTCCACATATCTCTACCTTGTTATTTAACAAAAGAAAAACCTCCTTTGAGAATACTTAATTAAAGTATTTCCAAATTCGGCTTTTTTATGCACTGTTTTTTTCCTCCGTCCTAAAAAACAACTTATCCTATTTTACTGGTAATTTCTTTTTTCATTTTATTGATAATCTTTTTTTCTAATCTTGAAATATAACTTTGTGAAATTCCGAAGTTCATCTGCAACTTCTTTTTGTGTTTTTTCTTGCCCTGTTTTAAATCCAAATCTCATTTCCATTATGTTCTTTTCTCTATCATTTAACTTAGAAATAGAATTTTTTAGTAAAACTTTGTCTACTTCATCTTCTAAGTTTCTATAAGTTATATCAGGTTCAGTTCCTAATATATCTGATAATAAAAGTTCATTACCATCTCTATCTTTATTTAATGGTTCATCTATTGATACTTCTCCTTTGGTTCTATTATTCTTTCTTAAAAACATTAAAATTTCATTCTCAATGCATCTAGACGCATATGTTGCAAGTTTTATTTTTTTATCTGAATTAAAAGTATTTACTCCTTTCATCAATCCAATTGTTCCTATTGATATTAAATCTTCTATTCCTATTCCTGTATTTTCAAATTTTTTTGCAATATATACCACTAATCTTAAATTTCTTTCCACTAGTATTTGTCTTGCTTCTAAATTATTTTCTTCTGCTAATTTCTTTATATATTCTTCCTCTTCCTCAGGAGGTAATGGCGGAGGAAGAGTTTGACTTCCCGCTATGTAAAATATTGGTAAATATTCTATCTCGTTGTTTTCATTTAAGTATCTTGCACAAGCAGTATTTATTTTACTCTTTAAAAACTCTAGTAACTTTATTTTAATCATCTCCTTTTGTCAAATATTTCAAATAAATTCCATTCCAATTATTGCTCTATATTCACCTCTTTTTGTTAAAGATTTATCATATATTCCAATTATCACATTTTTTTCTACATTTATTTGTTCTTCTTTTATTATTTTTAAATATTCTGGTTTTATACCAATTAACATTCCATTTTGTTTTCCTAATGATGAAAATGGAATCAATTTTAGTCTTGAAACATATTTATTTTTTATTTCTTCTGGTATTCTCCCAAAATCACCTCCTATTATATCTTCTAGATGATTTAATATTTCTTTAGGCATTGAATCATATAAAATTGTATGTTCTATGACCACTACAGGTGTATTAGTGATTGGTTCTTTTAACATATTTCCCGTGTCTATTAGAGCTTCTGCTTTTATTATCTTATTATTTAACTTTATTTCAATTTCGCATACCATATCTTTTTTACTAAACTTACTTTTTATAATAGCAAATGCTGTTATTATTATAAAAAATGCAACTATAGATGCAAGTATTACAGTTTTTAACGGATATGTTCCTAAAAATAAACCATTTTTCATTAAAATATCTTGTGGCTTTACTAAATAAATTAAAGAAAATGCTGCTCCTCCAAATACGAATGAAATTAAATAAAAAAATAATATTTCTTTACACATTTTTCTAACAGATTGTGGGTAATATGCAATATATACTATTATAATTGATAGCACTATTTTTAATATAAAACTTGAGTAAATTTCTAAAAAGTTCCCATATGCAACAACTGAATATACTGCACCTAATAAACTTGCTATTATTAATCTTATATGTTTTATTTTAATCTTTAATATTAATCCTGTTGTAAGTAAAATTATGTAATTCATTATTAAATTTTCTATCAATACTATATCCACATAAATGGTCATATTATCACCTGTAACTAATATTCTACTCCTTTTAATTTAAAAAATCTGTCTTTTCTTATATGCGAAAAAAAGAAATAATCGATTTTTTTCGATTATTTCTTTTCTTAATTAATTTTATTTTTTTCTATTTTATTTTTTTCTAGTTTTTATTTCTATTTTTTCTTAAAAAAGCTGGTATATCTAAATCATTTTGTGATGAGCTTGTATCTGAACTCGATGGTATTGAGTTTACTTTTTTCTCCCATGTTTTGGATACAATATTATCTACTCCAATACTTGAAATTGGTTCATTTTTCTCAAATCCAGTTGCAATTACAGTTATTTGAATATCATCTCCCATTGACTCATCTGTTACTGTACCAAATATAATATTTGCTTCAGGGTCAACACTGCGTTGAACAAGTTCTGCTGCTGTATTTACTTCATGTAATCCTAAGTTATCACCGCCAGTAATGTTAATTATAACACCTTTTGCTCCTTCTATTGAAGTTTCTAGTAATGGACTTTGTATAGCTTCTTTTGCTGCATCTTCTGCTCTATTTTCTCCTGAAGCTCTACCAACACCCATGTGTGCCATACCTTGATTTAACATTATTGTTTTAACATCTGCAAAATCTAAGTTTACTAAACCTGGAATAGCAATCAAATCAGAAATACCTTGTACACCTTGTCTTAATACATCATCAGCCATTTTAAAAGCTTCTATTATTGATGTTTTACGATCTACTATTTGTAATAATTTATCATTTGGAATTACTACTAATGTATCTACTTTTCCTTTTAAGCTTTCGATTCCACGTTCTGCTTGTGATAATCTTTTCTTTCCTTCAAATGTAAATGGTTTTGTAACAACACCTATTGTTAATATTCCCATTTCCTTAGCAGCTTGTGCTACAATTGGTGCAGCTCCTGTTCCTGTTCCTCCACCCATTCCGGCTGTTACGAACACCATATCTGCTCCTCTTAATACTTCTGCAACTTCTGATTTACTTTCTTCTGCTGCTTGAGCACCAACATCTGGATTTGCTCCTGCTCCTAAACCACGAGTGATTTTTTCTCCTATTTGAATCTTTGTCTTTGCCTTTGATACTTGTAATGCTTGTCTATCTGTATTTACTGCAATAAAGTCTACTCCTTTTATTTCTGCTTCTATCATACGATTCACTGCATTATTTCCAGCTCCTCCTACCCCTATAACTTTAATAGTAGCGGTTCCATCCATCATTGTCACATTATTGTTCTCATCATTATTGTATTCCATCATTTAGTTTTTCCTCCCTTTCTTATTTCAAACTTATTTTGTAAGTTGTTCCCCTTTTATGCTAAATGAGTTATATATTTATAAAATTAATATCAAAATTATGAATAGAAAAATTCTTTTATTCTTTCTAATATATTTCTAAAAAAGCTCTCATTGTTTTGAGTATCAATACTACTTGAAACAGTTTTTGCAAAAGGTCTTGCTGCAATATAGCGTACTAAAGCATAACTTGTTCTATATGCTGGCTTTACTGTACTAACAGCTCTTCCTGTTGAAATTTTTACTGGTATATTTAAATTTATTTTTCCAGCCACATCACTTTTATTAATATTTACTATTCCCTGTCCTGTTAATATTACATTATTTATTTTTTGTTTTAATCCATGACTTGTTATATCTTTATTTATAATTGAAAACATTTCTTCTATTCTTGCTTCTATAATCTCTATTAATTCTGAACTTTTTATAATTTTATTTTTTGTACTATCTTTACATGTATTTAATATAATATCATTATCATTATCAATAAAAGATTTTAAAGCTAATCCATATTGTCTTTTTAATTTATCAGCCTCTTCCTCAGAGATATTTAATACAAGTGCAATATCATTTGTAATATTATCTCCCCCTAACGGAATAGAGTTGGTATATAAAAAGGTAGATCCTTCAAATACACCAATATCAGTATTTCCTGCTCCAATATCTAATAGCATAATATTATCATGTAATTCATTTGTATCTAAAATTAAATTTCTTTCAGCCAATGTTATTGGAACAATTCCATCTATTTCAAGTCCTGCCTTTTTGAAAATATTATGTATTTGTCTTACATAATCCTTTTCTGCTAGAATAACTTGTGCACTAATTGTAAAACTAGCACTTAAATTTCCAACTGGATCGGCAACTATCGTTCCATTTTCTAATGTTATTTTATCTGGTACAACATCTATTAAAGTTTTACCATCTGGTATTTCTATATCTTTCACTTGCATTATAGCATTTTGAACATCTCTTACAGATATTCCTGCATATTTATCTTTAGCCTCTTTTGTTATACTATTTTGTACTATTGTTGCATACTTTCCTGGAATTGTTACGTAGGCAGAATTTATTTTTAGGTTAGTCTCATCTTCAGCATCTTTAATAGTTTTTGCAAGGCTTAAAATTATTTCATCTTCATTTATTATTTTTCCTTTCTTTAGTCCATTACATTTATATGAGGTGTTGCATATAATTTCTATTTGGCCAAAATTGTTTACTTCTCCTACAACGGTGCAAACCTTACTTGTCCCTATGTCAACGCCCACTATGATATCTCCTATTGCCAAGTTAATTCCTCCATTTTTTAGTATAATTTTCTTAAGTGTATATATATTACATTTTTAGAAAAATGTCAATAGAATTTGTTATATTTTTGTAATATTTTTGTAACACGTTTGTAATAATGTCTAAACATTAATTTTCGTTCACTTTCGCTTCATTTTTTTCTTCTTTTTTCCCTTTTTTATTTTTTCTTTTTTCAAATGCATTAATCCATTTATCAACAAAATATCTTCTTATTATTGCCAAATTTATAAACATTCTTCCAACAAAAACTACTATTGCTGCTAAATAAATATCTACATTTAATTTTTGTCCTAATATTGTTAATAAAATAGCTAGAATAGCATTTCCAAAAAAGCCTGTAACAAATATCTTTAAATCAAAATTTTTATTTATTACTGAATTAATTCCTCCAAACACTGAATCCAAAGCTGCAATCACTGCTATTGCTAAATAACTTGAATATGTATAAGAAATCATTGGTACATTCATTCCAATTAAAGCTCCTAATATACATCCGAATTAATATTGCTATAAAAATCATTATTTTCCTCCTAACCTATTCCATATGTTTTATTGTTATTTCATCATTATATTTTGGAATAGTAATATTATTTTCTTTATGAATTGTAACATCTTGGTCTTTCTTCTTCATTTCATCAATTACTCCACCATTACCTATCAATGAACTTTCTAAATATGATGAATTTCCAATTGCTTTTATTGTATATGGTGCAAGTATTCTTTCTCCATTTACTCTTATAATTCCAGCTGCATCAATAAAAACTATATCGCTCATATTAATTATTCTTTGATCATTTATTGATATTGCTTCTGCTCCTGCTAATTTTAAAGCATTTACTATTAGTAATAAATCATCTGATGTTATATTTTCAATTTCTTCATTATCTGTTTCATTTATAAGAATTAAAATTCCTTCTCCTTTGACATCTATTTTTCCTAAAGACATATTTATTTGTTCTAATTCTGAATCCATTAAATTACTTGTTTCTTCATTTGATTCTTTGTTATTTTTATATTCTTCTATCATAGCTGTTGTTTCTTCATATTGCTTATTTACTTCATTATATCTTGTTTTCCAATTTGCAAGTTCTGTACTTAACTCTGTTTTTCTCATATTTTCAATTGACGTAATATCTGCTTCATTTACTATCTTAAATTGCATTGTCATTACTAATACTAAGACAAAACATGCAATTCCTGCTGTAATAATCATCGTTATTTTACCTTTTTTAATGTTTTTCTTCATATGAACCTCCTTATATTATTCTACTGGTTTAGCATATTCATATGTCATTGTTCCTGTATATTTTGGAATTGTTATACTGTTTGATTTTTCTAATTTAGCCTCTACACTATAACTTCTTAATAACTCTAAATATCCACCTGGTCTATCTAAAGCTGCTAATTGTTCAGGAAGTCCTATAGCTTTTATTTCAAACGGTGCTCCTACTTTTTCATCATTTATGTCTATTATATTTCCTCCACAAATAATTCCTGTTGTTGGTATTATTCTTTGATCATTTATTGATATTGCTTCTGCTCCTGCATTTTTTAATTCATTTATAACACTTAAAACATCTGTATCGTGAACTAGTAGCATACTAGGATCTAAACTACTACTAGCATCTTTTTTACTATCTCCTAAAGTTACTATTACACCAGGTCCTGTAACTTCTGTAAGTCCTAAGATTTTATTTCCTTCAGTAATTTTTTCTTCTTTTTCCTTTAATGCTGTATCATTTTTAGTTGCACTCTCTCTTTCTTTTTCTAATTCTAATTCTGCATTTTCTAAATCCTTTACTTTATTATCATATCTTTCTTTATATCTTAAAACTTCTGCCCTTAAATTATTTTCTTCATAATTATTACTAACTGTTGAATTAGTATTATTAACCGTTCTAATCTGTACACATGTTCCAGCAGTTAATGCAAAGCACATAACTCCTAAAACTATTGCAACAACTTTTTTGTTTTGCATAAACTCACCTCTTTATACTTTTTCTCTAAAATATGGATGAAATTTATTGTTTAAATCTCCATTTACAAATATTTCTCCTTCTTTTCCTTTTTCTTGCTCTATTATAGCTTGTACATATAACATTTTATTACTTAAATTACTAGCATCTCCTAAATACACTGTTTTTTTCTCATCATTTAAATATATACTATATTCATTTTCGTCACTAATGTCAATAGTTGTTACTTGTCCATCTAAATTAGCATCTTTAGCAGCATTCATTATTCTTATCACTTTTTCTAATCTTTTTAAATCATCAGTATTTAGTCTATTTCCTGGAAGTATGTCATTTTCATTTGTTGTAGCTCCTTGTATTACTGGCATTCCTCTACTATTTTCCGAAATTTCTAAAATATATCCTTGTGTATTTATATAAGCAAATTTTCCCATATAGTCTATACAATATGTTGCTACTCTTTCTATAATATATATCTCTATAGTACTTGGCAACTTTCTTTTGATTTCCACACTTTCCACATAAGGATTTTCTTTTATTTTATTTACGATGTCTCCATTATAAAATCTAAATATGTTTTCATCAGTTTTTAAACTAGACAAGCTAACAATTGTATCACTAGGTATCGTTATATTATTTGATACTTTTATGTCTTTTATGTTAAAAATTGGTGAAGTTAGTGCAAAAGTAATTCCTCCAGCTATTATACCAATTAATAAAAACATTTTCGCAAAAAATTTTATTCTTTTTATTCTCTTTTTTCTTTTTCTTTCTTCCTTTGAAATTTTTTTTCTTTTTTCTTCTTCCTTTTTTATTTTATTTTTATTTGTCATATTGATTACCGATTCTGTATCTATTTCAAATTTTCTATCATTTTCCTCTAGTTTCCTTTTCTGATTAATTCTTTTTTCTCTTTCCTTTTGCTTTTCTATTTTTTCTTTATCCTCTTGCTCCATATAATATGGATTTATTTCTTTAACCCTTCTTGACAATCTTACGCCTCCTTTTGAAACAAGTTATAATATATAATTAAGGGTGTTTTACCCCTTAATTATATCTATGTCTAATCCTAATCCTTGAAGCTTTTTAACAAAGTCTTCATAACCTCTTAATATATATTCTATATTTTGTATCTTAGTTATTCCCTTAGCTACACTTCCGGCTAAAACCAATGCTGCCCCACCTCTTAAATCTGTTGCTTTAACATTTGCTCCATACAATTTTTTTACTCCTTTTACTATTGCAGTTTTTCCTTCTATTGTTATTTTAGCTCCCATTCTTGTTAATTCTTGCGTAAACCTATAACGATTTTCAAAAATATTTTCTACCACTACTGATGTTCCTTTTACCACTGTAAGTAACGTTACAAAAACTGATTGCATATCTGTTGGAAATCCTGGATATGGCATTGTTTTTATATCAACTGCTCTAAGCTTTTTTGCTACTTTTATTTTTATTTGATTTTTTTCTACTTCCAAGTTACAACCAATCTCTTCTAATTTGTTAATTATAGGAGTTATGTGATTTGCATCAGCATTTTTTATTAACATTTCTGAATGATTTATTGCAGCCAGACATAAAAATGTTCCTGTTTCTATTCTGTCAGGCATAATATTATAACTTACATCTTTTAAATGTTTTACTCCTTCTATTTCTATATGGCTAGAACCTGCCCCCTTTACTTTTGCCCCCATTTTATTTAAAAAATTTTGAAGATCAATGATTTCAGGTTCTCTGGCTGCATTATTTATAATTGTTGTTCCTTCTGCTAAACAGCTTGTAAGTATAACATTTTCAGTTGCTCCAACACTTGGAAAATCTAAATCAATTTTTTTCCCTATTATTTTATCACAAAAACATTCAATATTTCCATAGTTTTTACTAATATTTATACCTAATTTTTCAAAAGCTTTTAAATGCAACTCAATTGGTCTTGTTCCAATATCACATCCTCCTGGATATGAAAATATTGCTTTTTTATATTTTCCAAGTAATCCACCGACTAATATAACTGATGAACGCATTTGCCTCATTAAATTCTCTGGTATTTCAAATTTATTTATTTTGTTAGTATCTATTATAACTTTATTTTTCTTTTTTTCTACTGTTCCACCTAAACTTTTTAGTATTTCAAACATCATCTCTGTATCGTGAATTTTTGGTACATTATATAATATGCTTTTTCCTCCATTTAATAAGCAAGCCGCAATTATAGGTAGTGCTGCATTTTTAGAACCTGATATGTTAACTGTTCCTTCTAACCTTTTTCCTCCTTTTATTATGTATTCTGACATTTTTCTACCACCTTTCACTTTATTCTGTTATATATTATGTTTTTTTTACGTAGAAAGTGAATTTACAAATTATTTTTCAGTACAGCAGCAAAAAAGGGCTCTAATATTAGAGCCCTTTTTGCTGTCATCTCGCTTCAAGAAGATTTTTTACTCGACATTTAGAAACCGTATGGAATATTGCTTCTTCAACAGTCCACTGCTTCTTGGCAATTCCAAATGCCAAAAATTCCATAAACTCTTGAAATGAAGCATTTCCCTTCTCTAGCTTGATTCCATCATAACTTACTTGATAACTTGCATCTTCCAAGTTTATAATCCAGAACGGATTATGATTTACAAGCAAATCTGTATCAGCTAGTTTTGTTCCATACTTGTATTCATGTACAGAACTTAGTGCTGAAAAGAACGTTCTTTGCATTTCAAGACTCTCCTGATATTCAACTGGAATGTTAATCTTTCTCCTTTCAAAAGAAGCAACAAATCTTTCTGTTTCCTCTTTCCAATAGAAATAGTAACGTAGAATTTCTTTCCACTCTTCATTTCCTATCTTGATTCCAAACTGTTCAATCAACTCCTGCTCTGTCATCTTCTTGAGAGCTTTCTTTGCTTGCATTGTCATAAAGCTTTCCTTTCAGTCCATTGCATGCTTTACTTGGCTTTATTGCCATATTATTTATTATATCACAAAAAGTGCTATTTTTCAACTTGGAAAATAATTTTTATTTGAAGTAGTAAATTTACAAAGTAAATTTATGCCTACAACCATCGTCTAAAGCCAATAGAATTGTGCTTGCCTTTATTTCAAAAGCATGTTATAATGTTTTGGAATTCAGCAAATAATATCATATAATATTTAAAGTTTTAAAATTATGGAGGGAGATTATGAAAAATATTACAGTTAGAAATTTATATAAACAGACAGAAAACTTTAAAGACAAAAACATAATAATAGAAGGATGGGTTAAAACATTAAGAGATTCTAAAACATTTGGCTTTATTGAACTAAATGATGGTACATTTTTTAAAAATATACAAATTGTTTTCAATGATTCTCTATCTAATTTTGAAGAAATAAGAAAATTAACACTTAGCTCTTCAATAAAAGTATCTGGAAAATTTGTTTTAACACCTGAATCTAAGCAGCCTTTCGAAATTCAAGCAACTAGAATAGAAATAGAAAGCTTAGCAGATAATACTTATCCATTACAAAAAAAGAGACATTCTTTTGAATATTTAAGAACAATCGCACATCTCCGCCCAAGAACAAATACTTTTAACGCTGTATTTAGAGTAAGAAGTGTTTTGGCTTATGCTATCCACAAGTTCTTTCAAGAGCAGGATTTTGTATATGTACACACTCCTATTTTGACAGGTAGTGATGCAGAAGGTGCTGGAGAAATGTTCAATGTTAACTCATTTGACTTAAGTAATATTCCTAAAACAGAAGATGGAAAAGTTGATTATTCTAAAGACTTTTTTGGAAGACATGCTCATTTAACTGTTAGTGGACAATTAAATGGTGAAACATTTGCAGAAAGCTTTTGTAATATATATACATTTGGTCCTACATTTAGAGCTGAAAATTCTAACACTGTAAAACATGCTGCAGAATTCTGGATGATAGAACCTGAAATTTGTTTTGCTGACCTTGAAGATGATATGGATTTAGCAGAAGACATGATTAAATATACTTTTAAATATGTTTTAGATAACTGCAAAGAAGAAATGGAATTCTTCAATAACTTTATAGACAAAGGGCTTTTAGAAAGATTAAATCATGTAATTAATTCTGATTTTGCAAGAGTAAGTTATACAGATGCTGTTAAAGAATTAGAAAAACATAATGATGAATTTGAGTACAAAGTTTCTTGGGGAGTTGATTTACAAACAGAACACGAAAGATACTTATGTGAAAAAATTTATAAAAAGCCTGTATTTGTAAAAGACTATCCAAAAGATATTAAAGCTTTTTATATGAAGCAAAATCCAGATGGAAAAACAGTTGCTGCAGCTGACCTTTTAGTTCCTGGGATTGGTGAAATTATCGGTGGTAGTCAAAGAGAAGAAGATTATGATAAATTATTAACAAGAATGAAGGAATTAGATATGCCAATTGAAAACTATGATTGGTATTTAGATTTAAGAAAATATGGAAGTTGTGTACATTCTGGTTTTGGTCTAGGTTTTGAAAGAGCAATTATGTATTTAACTGGTATGCAAAATATTCGTGATGTTATTCCATTTCCTAGAACCCCAAAAAATTGTGAATTTTAAAAAATCTCCAAAATATGGAGATTTTTTATATAGTATTTACAAATAATTTATTATATGTTATTATTTTAAATATGTGATAGGCTATTTTTGTCGTAAAAGTTTAATACCTTTACAAAAAAGCTTTTCATGAAAACTCATTCTTTTGTTTGAAGGTAGAGATTAAATCTCTACCTTTTATTTTTATTTACTCATATTCTTTTCCATAATAACTATCAAGTAAAATTTGTTTTAATTCTGATACTAATGGTACTCTCGGATTTGCTGTAGTACATTGATCTTCAAAGCTTCTATCTGCTAACATATCTACTTTTGATAAAAATTCTTGTTCATCTATTCCTGCTTCTTTAAAAGATTTTGGAATATTCATATGTTGATTTAATTCTTTTATTTTCTCTATTAAGCTATTAATTCCTTCTTCTTTTGTTTCTGCTTTTAGTCCAACTTTCTTTGCTAATTCATAATATTTCTCATCAGCTATAAAATATTCATATTTAGGGAATGATACAAATTTTGTAGGCTTTGTACTATTATATCTAATTACATATGGTAAAAGTATTGCATTTATTCTACCATGTGCCATATGAAATTCTGCACCTAGCTTATGTGCTAAGGAATGATTTATTCCTAAGAAAGCATTTGTAAATGCCATACCAGCAATTGTACTTGCGTTGTGCATTTTCTCTCTTGCTTCCTTATCCTCTCCATTATCATATGCTCTTTGTAAATACTTAAATACTAGCTCAGTTGATTTTTCTGCTAAACCATCAGTATAATCTGATGCCATATTAGATACATATGCTTCTATTGCGTGTGTTAATACATCCATACCTGTATCTGCTGTAACAGTTTTAGGAAGGCTCATTACTAAATCTGGATCTACAATTGCTACATCTGGTGTTAATTCATAATCTGCTAAAGGATATTTTTTATTTTGTTTTTTATCTGTTATAACTGCAAATGATGTAACCTCTGAACCTGTTCCTGATGTTGTAGGTATTGCCACCATTTTACACTTAGTTCCTAATTTTGGAAATTTATAAGTACGTTTTCTAATATCCATAAACTTTAATTTTAAACCTTCTGGGTCTGCATCTGGATGTTCATAGAATAGCCACATACCTTTTGCTGCATCTATTGGACTTCCTCCACCTAAAGCTATAATTACATCAGGTTTAAAACGTTCCATTGCTTCTACACCTTTTTTTATAGTATCAAAAGATGGATCTGATTCTACATTTTCAAATATTTCTGAATGTACATAATGTTCTCTTTTTCTTAAATGATATAAAATTTTATCTACATATCCTAATTTTACCATTGATTCATCTGTTACGATAAAAGCTCTTTCTATCTCAGGCATTTTTTCTAAATATCCTATAGAACCTGCTTCAAAATATATTTTTTCAGGTATTTTAAACCATTGCATATTAACCCTCCTCTTACTTGTTCTTTTTATATTAATAAGATTTACTGAAGAAACATTTGCAGTTGTTGAATTTCCACCAAATGAGCCACAACCTAAAGTTAATGATGGCATATTTGTGTTATAAATATCTCCAATTGCTCCATGTGTTGAAGGTGAATTTACAATAATTCTACCTGCTTTCATTGTTTTAGAAAACTTAAGTATGGTTTCTTTATTTTCTGAATGTATAACCGCTGAATGTCCAAGTCCTCCAAATTCTAATAATTTTTCAGATTTTTCTATTCCTTCTTCGCTATTTTCTACAATATAATAAGTAAGCACAGGACTTAATTTTTCTTTTGAAAATGGATAATTACTTCCTATTCCTTCTTCATAAACTACTAATACTTTTGTATCTTCTGGAACGATAAAACCTGCATCTTTTGCTATTCTATATGGTGATTGTCCGAGGTACATGTGATTTTAATTTATATCCTATATCATCTCTATATTCAAACATGCTTTCTTGTAATTTTTGCTTTTCTTCTGGACTTACAAAATAACATCCGAGCTTTCCTCATTAATATTTCGAATTCTTGGTAAATATCTCTATCTACTAAAACTGCTTGTTCTGATGCACATATCATTCCGTTATCAAAAGCCTTTGACATTACCAAATCATTTACTGATGTTTTTAATCTAGCTGTTTTATCAATATAACAAGGAACATTTCCGAGGTCCTACCCCTAATGCTGGCTTTCCACAAGAATATGCTGATTTTACCATACCTGTTCCACCAGTTGCTAAAATCAAATTAACATCAGGATGATTCATAAGTGTTTTAGTTGCTAAGACACTTGGTTCTTCAATCCATAAAATACAATCCTCTGGTGCTCCTGCTTTAACGGCTGCGTCTCTTAAGATTTCTGCTGCTTTAGAGCTACATTTCTGAGCTGATGGATGAAATCCAAAAATAATTACATTTCTTGTTTTAGCAGAGATTATTGATTTAAACATTGTTGTAGAAGTTGGATTTGTTACTGGTGTTACCCCTGCAATTATCCCAACAGGTTCTGCAATTTCGACATATCCTTCTTCTTCGTTTCTATTAATTATTCCAACTGTTTTTTCATATTTGATACTATGATATACATATTCTGTCGCGAACATATTCTTTGTAATTTTATCTTCATAGATTCCTCTTCCTGTCTCTTCTACTGCCATTTTTGCAAGTTCCATATGATGTTCTAATCCAGCCATTGACATTGCTTTTGTAATATTATCTATTGTTTCTTGGTCAAGTTTTAAGTATTCTTCTGATGCTTTTTTAGCTCTTTTAACTAAACTATCAATCATCTCTTTTACTTTAGTTTCTTCTTCCATAAAGATACTTCCTCCTTTTTTTCTTTTGCTTATTTTAACCAATTTCATATTTTAAATTCTATTAATTATATAACATTTAAAATGTCATACTAATTCTTTTAGATTATAACATAATGAAAAGAAAAATACATCTTTAATTTGATTTTTTATATAATTTTTTTAAATTTCTTTAAATTTATAGTTACTCTAAAATTTTAAAAAATCACCATCAAAAAATTTGATAGTGATTTTTATAATATTATTTATATAAATATAACTGTGGATTTACGTGATGTCCGTTTACTCTAATTTCTAAATGTAGATGTGGGCCTGTTGAATTTCCTGTAGAACCAACTGCTGCAATTACATCTCCTGCTTTTACCTTATCCCCCACTTTAACATACATTTTACTTGTATGTGCATACCAAGTTTCCACACCATTACCATGGTCTACTTTTACCAAGTTACCATAAGAGCCATTATATTTTGCAAATGTTACAGAACCATCTGCTACAACCTTTATTGGTGTTCCTTTAGTTGCTGAAATATCAAGTCCAGTATGTGTTGATCTTCTTATACTACTACTTGCACCATATCTTGAAGTAATTCTTCCAGAAATTGGTACTGTTGCAAGTTTTATGCCGTTAACATCTGGCATTGCATCTATTATTTCTTGTTCTTCCTTTTTCTCTATCGCTTCTTCAACCTTTGTTTGAATTTCGGTTTTTGCGACTTCTACATCTTTAGTCTCTACTTCTTCCTCATTTTGAGTAAATTTTTCCAAAATTGTTAAGTCTAAATCTTCTTCACTATTTTCTTCTTTAATTTGATTTACAATTTTCTCTGCATCTTCAATTGTATTTACTTTTTCTATTTCTTCATCATTAAGTGCTATTTCATAATATTTATAAGTAACAACTAGATTTTCTTCTATTTTACTTGCAACCTCTTGCTCGTTTGTCTCTAAGTTCCTCTCTACAAATTTTAACTCGTATTCAGGAGTTTCTTTTAAATCTACAGTATCTATATTTTCTTGTCTTTCAACATTTTCTTTTAGATTCTCTTGAAATGCTTCTTTATCTTGTACATAACCTACTTTTTCTCCTGATAAGCTTACTGTATAGATTGGTTTGTATTTTATTAATATAATCGCGATAATAAAACCAAATCCTATAATAGCTATGTTAAAATACTTAAAAATTTCTTTTGTATAGTATTTTAATTTTTTGTTTAAAATATATATTCACGCTCCTTTTTTATTAAGTTTTTTAACGCGACCAAGTTCTATTATACTATATATTCTCTCCAAAAGCAAATTATGTATACATTTTTACTCGTAATTTGTCAAATTTAATAAAAAATATTCATTTGTTTTCCTTATTTTTCCACTTTTCTCTCTTTTTTTCTCTCATTTACTCGTTTTTTCTCTATTTTTCTACTTTGCTTTGTTTAAAATTTGATTTTTGCTAATTTACTATTTTGTCTGTTTTTTAAATTATTAAGTTATTTTTATTCTTTCGTAAACTACACCTATACCAAGCAAAACTGACATTTTTTTAACTTATAAAACAATAAATTGTTTACTTATATATTCAATGTAGACATTTTAGTTTCTGTAAATTTGAACCACAAAATGCTATTATGTGAGCATAATAAAAATAGGAGTGTGATTAAGATGGCTTTAGACTATAGTGTTATAGGACAAAGATTAAAACAAGCAAGACTTGCAAAAAATATGACTCAAGAAGATTTAGCAGAACAAATTGATATCTCAGTTGCTTTCTTAAGTAGAGTAGAAAGAGGAAATTCTCATATCAATTTAAAAAGATTAAATCAAATTTGTCGTTTATTAGACGTTTCAGAAGGATACATATTAAATGGTGCTTCTAGTAATTCTCAAAATTATTTAACAAAAGAATTTTCAGAATTATTGAAGAGTTGCTCACCAGAAACACAAAGATTAATTTATAATGTAGCAAAAGTAATTGCTGAAGACGATCCATTTGAACCATTATAAAATTAAATTTTTTATAAAAAAGTCAATATTAAAATATTGGCTTTTTTGTTGCTTTTGCAACAGTTTTATTTTTTAAAAGGCTATATATTATTTGTAGAAATTTATAAAAATTTGTCAAAAAATAAGTTGCTTATATTTTTTTAATATGGTATTATAATATGTGGCAATTTGTTTATAATAATAAAAGATTAAAAAATAAGGAGGTATAAAATGGAATTCGAACAATGGAAAAATTTTAAAAAAGGTGATTGGCAAACAGAAATAAATGTTAGAGATTTTATTCAAAGAAATTACACACCATATACAGGTGATGAAAGTTTTCTTTCTGGACCAACAGAAAAAACAAAAAAACTTTGGGATGAAGTTTTAGAACTTTATAATAAAGAACATAACTCTAAAGGTGGAGTTTTAGATATAGATACTAAAACAATTTCTACAATAACAGCTCATAATGCAGGTTATATTGATAAAGATTTAGAAGATATTGTAGGACTTCAAACAGACGCTCCTTTAAAAAGAGCTATTATGCCATTTGGTGGTATACGTATAGTTGAAAAAGCTTGTGAAGCTTATGACAAAAAAGTAGACGATGAAGTGGAAACTATCTTCCATAAATATAGAAAAACTCATAATGATGGAGTATTTAGTGTATATACACCAGATATAAGAGCTGCTAGAAGTTCACATTTAATTACAGGTCTTCCAGATGGTTATGGACGTGGAAGAATTATAGGTGACTATAGAAGAGTTGCATTATATGGAATTGATGCTTTGATTTCTGAAAAGCAAACTGAGTTAGATGTTTTAAATACTGATGAATTAACTGAAGAAATTATAAGGTCAAGAGAAGAAATTAGTGAACAAATAAAAGCTTTAAATGAATTAAAAGAAATGGCTGCAAAATATGGATTTGACATCTCAAGACCAGCTGCAAATGCTAAAGAAGCTGTTCAATGGTTATATTTTGGATATTTAGGTGCTATAAAATCACAAGATGGTGCTGCAATGAGTTTAGGTAGAACTTCTACATTTTTAGATGTTTATTTTGAAAGAGATTTACAAAATGGTGTTTTAACTGAAGAAGAAGCTCAAGAAATTATGGACCACTTTGTTATGAAATTAAGACTTGTTCGTTTCTTAAGAACACCTGAGTATAATGAATTATTTAGTGGAGACCCTGTATGGGTAACAGAAAGTATTGGTGGTATGGGAATTGATGGAAGAACTTTAGTTACTAAGAATTCTTTCAGATTACTTCACACTCTTCAAAACTTAGGTCCAGCTCCTGAACCAAACATGACAGTACTATGGTCTACAAGATTACCTGAGGGATTTAAAAAGTTTACAACTGATTTATCTATCAAAACATCATCTATCCAATATGAAAATGATGATTTAATGAGAATTACTTTAGGTGATGATTATGGTATTGCATGCTGTGTTTCTCCTATGAAAATAGGTAAACAAATGCAATTCTTTGGTGCAAGAGCTAATCTTGCAAAAACTCTACTTTATGCAATTAACGGTGGTAGAGATGAGATGACAGGAAAACAAGTTACACCAAAATATGCACCAATTACTTCTGAATACTTAGACTATGATGAAGTTATGGAAAAATTCAATCAAATGATGGATTATGTTGCAAAAATTTATATAAAAGCTTTAAATGCAATTCATTATATGCATGATAAATATTGCTATGAAGCAATTGAAATGGCATTACATGATAGAGAAATTATTCGTACAATGGCTTGTGGTATTGCAGGTTTATCAGTTGTAGCAGATTCATTATCAGCTATAAAATATGCTAAAGTAAAAGTTATTCGTGATGAATCAGGACTTGCTGTTGACTACAAAGTTGAAGGAGATTTCCCTAAATTTGGAAATGATGATGATAGAGTAGATAAAATAGCAGTTGACATTACTAAAAACTTTATGAATAAATTAAGAAAACATCAAACTTATAGACATTCAAAACATACATTATCTATTTTAACAATTACTTCAAATGTAGTTTATGGAAAGGCTACTGGAAATACTCCTGATGGAAGAAGAGCTGGTGAACCTTTTGGGCCTGGTGCTAATCCTCTTCATGGAAGAGATACAAATGGAGCTTTAGCTGTTATGAATTCTATTGCAAAACTTCCATTTGATAGTGCTGAAGATGGTATTTCATATACTTTCTCAATTACACCTGGAACTTTAGGAAAAACTGATACAGAAAAAGTAGATAATTTAGTAAATATGCTTGACGGTTATTTTGCACAAACAGGTCATCATATCAATGTAAATGTATTTGATAGAAGTTTATTAGAAGATGCTATGGAACATCCTGAAAAATATCCACAACTTACAATTCGTGTTTCTGGATATGCTGTTCACTTTACAAAATTAACAAGAGAACAACAATTAGATGTAATCCATAGAACAATTCATGAGAGAATATAATTTTAAAAATAAAATTAGAGGGGAATTTATTTCCCCCTTTAATACTTTAAGGAGCAATTTTATGAAAAAAGAAGAAAAAGATTTAAGATATTATGCAAAAGTTCACTCAATAGAATCACTTGGAACAGTTGATGGTCCTGGTATTCGCTTTGTATTATTCTTGCAAGGTTGCCACTTAGAATGTAAATATTGTCATAACAGAGACACTTGGGATATAAATTCTGGTAACTATAAATCACTTGACGAAATATTTGATAAAATTATGAGATATAAAAATTATATATATCCAAGAGGAGGAGTAACTATTAGTGGCGGTGAGCCATTACTTCAACATAAATTTATTTTTGAATTATTTACTAAACTAAAAAAAGAAAAAATTCATACTTGTATAGATACTTCTGGTATGATTTCACTTTCAGATGATATAAGAAAGTTAATAGATATAACTGATTTATTTTTATTAGATATCAAACATATTGATGACAAGAAGTGCAAAGAATTAGTTGGTCGTTCTAATAAACTTGAACTTGAATTTGCAAAATACTTAAGTGATAATAATAAAAAAATGTGGATAAGACAAGTATTAGTTCCAAGTTATACTGACAGTGAAGAAGATTTATTAAAATTAAAAGATTTTATTAATTCTTTAAAAACAGTAGAAAGAGTTGAGCTTTTGCCATATCATAACATAGGAGAATTTAAGTGGAAAAAATTTGGTTTAAATTACCCATTAGAAGGTGTAAGACCAGCAGACAATAATGATGTAACAAGAGCAAAAAAAATTCTAGGAATAAAATAGCTGTTTTTTAGGACGGAGGAAAAAAACAGCAAGAAATTATTAATAAATATTCTTTGTTTTTAAACATACAATATAAAAGAGCAAGGCTAGGGTGCCTTACTTATTAAATAAAGTATCAAAATTGCTGTTGATATTAGTTTGTACAAGGCTAATATCAACTTTTTTTGTCAATATTTTTTAAATTTTATTAATAAATTTAATCTTGCTCTGCTGTGTCAAACATTTCATCTGAAAAAAATTCTCTTAATGTTATATTAAAACCTTCACAAATGTGAAGTAATGTATCTATTTTTAATAGTTCTGTCTTTCCACTCATAAATGTTGAAATTGTTGAACATGGTATTCCTGACATTTTACAAAGTTTCCAAACATTCATGTTTTTTTCTTTTAAATAATATTTTATTCTTTTTCTAATAACATCTGATAATCTCATAATTTCCTCCAAAACCTTTAGTTTTAAAGAAATTATATATAACTGATTTTTCTTATTACTTTGGTTAATTGAAAAAAACAAAAATATTTTCAATTTGTCGAACTAGTTTGTTGCATTGAAGTATTGTTTGTATTATACTAGTTTTACTTCAATGTACCAAACTAGTTTTTAAGAAAGGATTTGATAAAAATGAATTATTCAAAAGAAAAACAAAGAAAAAACAAATTTATAAGAACCAAAAGTTCAATTGCTGGAATAACATTAATAGCACTAGTTATCACAGTGATAGTATTACTAATTTTAGTAGGAGTGTCTATTGCAATGTTAACAGGTGATAATGGAATATTGAATCAAGCAAAAAGAGCAAAAGAATTAACTGAAATAACAAGTGAAGAAGAATATATTAAATTATTAATAACAGAAGAAGAATTGACAAAAGAAAAAATAGGAAAAGAATTAAAAGAAGTTAAATTTAATACACTAGAAGATACAACAAGTATATATGATTCAGAAACAGGAACAACATATGCAAACGGTTGGTATTATTTAAGACCAGAAGATGTAACAGATTATAATTTGAAAATTCATATATAATAGACTATGAAACAAGAGAATTTATAAAATATAATGAAGAAAAACATAAAATAGTAACAAATGAATTACTTTGTATAAAAGAGGGATTAGTATATTCAGCAGACCCAAAAAACATAACAGATTCTAACTCTTGGGGAGATGCTATACTACATAACTTTAAAGAAGGAGAAGAAAACAGTGGTTGGACAGAAAACAGCTTAATGTTTGACGGAATAGATGACGGCATAGAAGTAAAAGATAATTCTGATTATAGTAACGGAATAACATTAGAAATATATTTTAAATTAAAAGGCCAAACTAAAGCTCAACAATGTCAAATATTAATAATGAAGAGAACGAACTCATATAATGGTTTCTTTATCCGAATTGGAAATGGACAAGATTTATTATATCCATATAAAATATTATCAATCAATGTTGGTGGAATAGTTGAAGACATTCAGCCAATATATATTGATGAAAATGTAGCAACATATATAACCTATACATATAACCCAAATGAAGAAGAAGGTATATTATATATAGATGGTATGGAAAGTTTTACCACAAAAAAAGGTAATATTGATAATTTAATAAACATTCAAGAAAATACACCAATTCAAATTGGTTCAGACATTTATAAAACAGATTCTACTGGAGGAAAAGATAGTAGATACCCATTTTATGGTGAAATATATGCATCAAGAGTATATAATAGACCATTAACAGAAAGCGAAGTCAAATATAATTATGAAATGACTGTAAATAATAGCAAATAGTAAAATACAAAAATAAATTTAAAGTAAGTTTTTAGATTAGGTGGTTTTACGTAGGAAAATTAAAGGTAGTAAAACCACAGATAAGCATTAGCTTAAATCTAAAAACTTACTCCGATTACCTTTTCTTTTTTAGATGTGTCCCGAATTTCTCTAAAAATAGAAAAAAGAAACGTCCCTATTTCAAAGCTCTTAGTGAATTTATAACTGCAAGAATTGACACACCAACATCAGCAAAGACTGCTTGCCACATATTTCCTATTCCAAATGCAGTTAAAATTAAAACTAATATTTTAACAGTAATTGCAAATATAATATTTTGTTTTACAATTTTCATTGTTTTTTTAGAAATCTTAATTGCAGTACTTATTTTTGATGGCTCATCTGTCATAATTACAATATCTGCTGCTTCTATTGCTGCATCAGAGCCTAGGCCTCCCATTGCAATACCTATATCTGAAAGTGCTAAAACTGGTGCATCATTTATGCCATCACCAACAAATACTAATTTTCCTTTTTTACTCTTCTCCTTTATTAGTTCTTCTACTTTTTGAACTTTTCCATCAGGTAATAATTCTGTATATACTTTATCTAATTTTAATTCACTGGCAACTTTTTCACCAACTTCCTTTTTATCACCAGTAAGCATTACAGTTTCCTTTATATTGTTTTGTTTTAATGTTTTTATAGCTTTAAAAGAATCTTCTTTTATTTTATCTGCAATTAATATATATCCTGCATATTTATTGTCAATTGCAACATATAGAATTGTTCCTATTTCATTACAATGAATATAAGAAATATTTTTTTCTTTCATTAATTTATCATTACCAATTAAAATTTCTTTTCCTTCTACTTTTGCAATTATTCCTCTT
>CALXAY010000024.1 GCA_944386415.1 uncultured Clostridia bacterium
TTCTTTATTTTCATATAAAATTTACAATTCTGTGGATAACCTTTCGACATTTTCTCAAAAAACACCGAAACTTAAATGGCTTTTCCCTTTACTTTTTTTAAAATATATGGTATTATAATGAAGTTAAGTAAAGGAGAAAAGTATGTTAGAAATTATAGAAGATACATTAATTGATGGCATAAAATTATTGCCGTTTTTATTTATTACATATCTTATAATGGAATATATAGAGCATAAAACAAGTGAAAAAGCAAAAAATACAATAAAAAAATCAGGAAGATTTGGACCTTTAATAGGAAGTATATTAGGAGCTTTTCCACAATGTGGATTTTCAGTTGCAGCAACCAATCTTTATGCAGCAAGAGTAATTACACTAGGTACACTTATTTCTGTATATTTATCTACATCAGATGAAATGATACCAATTTTTATTTCAGAGGGAGCATCTATAGTTACACTTCTTAAGATTTTAGGAATAAAAGTATTAATTGGTATGATTGCAGGATTTGTAATAGATTTAGTATTAAGATTAAAGAAAAAAGATAATGAGGAAGAGAGAATAATAGATTTATGTGAAAAAGAACATTGTCACTGTGACCATGGTATTTTTAAATCGGCTTTAAAACATACATTTAATATATTTTTATTTGTTTTAATAATTACATTTATTATTAATATAATTATACACTTTATAGGAGAAGATATTCTTGCTAGTTTTGTTGGATCAAATCCAATATTAGGTCCTTTACTTGGAGCGATTATAGGACTAATTCCAAATTGTGCATCTTCTGTAATATTAACACAATTATATTTAGAAAATGTAATTCCAGTATCAACAATGATTTCAGGATTGTTAGTTGGAGCAGGTGTTGGATTAATTGTATTATTTAAGATGAATAAAGGAATAAAAGAAAATTTAAAGATAACTGGATTATTATATGCAATTGGAGTAATATCAGGAATTATAATTCAATTAGTTGGTATACAATTTTAAAAAAATAAAGCTAGATAATAGCTTTATTTTTTTATGATTTTTTTCTCTTTTTGAAATTAACTACAATTGCATCTTGATTATCAAACATATATTTTGAATCAGTTGTATCTGTTTGAATTGGATCGATTTCATTTCTTTCATCTCTAAAATTAATATTTCTCGGATTGAATTTTTTATGTGCTTTACTACTTGTATCATCTTCGGTGTTTGTTGTAACACCATCAGAATATCTACCAAAATCAAAAGTTTTTATTTTATGAGGTTCTTTATATTTTGATTCTAAGAATGATAATTTACCTGGTCCAACCATTGGTTTTCCATTACTTCCTCTAATTTTATAAGCACAATCTTTTGCACCTAAACCTTGAAGTTTTCCAGGTTTAAAGTTAGGTATGTATTTCCATTTTATGCTTCCATATTTAGGGTCATATTCCATTTTGCTCATATCCATGCTATTTACGTAATCCCATTCTCTATGGTTTCCAAATTCTCCAGACCACCATTCTAGCTCATCATAAGCTCCATTTCCAGTAAAGATTTTACTTGCACAATTAGAAAGAATAGTATTTTTATAATTTACAGGTAATTCTGGTGTTTCTAATTGTTGTAAACTTTGTGTTGATATAGTTGTTCCGACTTTATATTTTCTATACATTGTAAACATTGCTTCTGTATCTTTACAAATAAAATCAGCAAATTCATCAATATAAACAAAGTAAGGAACTCTTGATTTTTCTGTTCCAGGACGTCTTAATACTGAGTTTTGCATTGTAATTAAGAAGAATAATCCAAATGCCTTATGTCCAGCAGCTCCTAAATCTCCACGTCGTGTACAAATAAATATAATTTCTGAATTTTTAAGTACATCATCAAAATTTATATTATCATATCTATTACATAAAATACCTTTAATTCCTGGTATCCTAAGTAAGTTGTCCAATTGACTTATAACCGAATATATATATTTCTCCATACTAGATTTTGCAGGTGCATCGCTATAAAAATTCTTTTTAAAGTATGTTAATAGTACACGATATTTATCTTTTGCAAATTCATCATTTTCTATTTCATGTTCTAATATTTTACACATTTTTTCGATTAGCTCGAAATTAGTAAACATTTTTAACATATCTTCCATATTAGGAAGTTTTCCTTCATTCATTCTAGGATAAACTTCTTTTAATAAAACTACTAAATTTTCAATTGCTTGCATTACAATATCTTCTTTGTAAGCTTCATCAAGATCTCCATGAGCTGTGTTATACATTGATTTTATAACAGAAGAAATTGTAGTAGCAGTTTTTGATGAATCCTCATAAACAAAAGGATTTAATCCAGTAGAATTTGGATTGTTTGGATCTATTAAATGATACTTAATTCCAAAATTATCACAAACTTTAGTCATATGGCTAATTACTTCATAGTCTGGAGCCATAAGAGTAAGACCTATATTCTTATAAGTTATATCATTTCCAATTGAATCTAAAATCATTTTTTTCATATAAGCTTTGAAAAGTGATTCTTTACCTTCAACTGGTACTAACATATTTAAATTGAAATTTTCATTTAAATAATCGTTTTCATAAGGTGCGTCTAATACTGCTAATCCAGTTTTTAATGCAGTATATCCCATTTCTTTTGAAACTTCTTTAAAGAAATATTTTTTCTCTAAATCTCTTGCAAATAGTGGTTCAAAAACTAAAGAAGTTTTACCAGAACCAGATCCACCACATACAAATAATGACTGATATCTTGATTCTTCTGGTATAGTAATTGATTTACCTGTTTCAGTATTGTTACATAAATAAACTTCACAAGAATAAACTCCTGCATCTTTAGGCTTTGTTGCTAAGCTGATTCCACCATAATCCCAAATAGAACGAATTTGGTCTTTACTATCATTAACTCCAAAGAATAATTTTTTGAAAAATGGAAAAATTGTAGCAAGAGGTAAATATAACGAAATACTTACCATTGCAGGTGTTACTAAATCAGAAAAATCAGTAATAATTTCTACATAATTAGGTACTGAAAGAAGTAGTAACCATGCTCCCATATTAAGCCATTGTGTGAACATTGAAATTGCAATTATATATAAACCAATTACGTATAGATAAAATAGTGTAACTTTTTTTGCTTTTGATGAAGCAAATTTTGATTGTCCAGAAAAAAGAAAAGCAAACACTGGACAAGCAAGTGCAAATGTATATGCTATAGGTCCCCAATAAGAATAAGAGACACCTGTAAATATCATAAGTAACATTTCAACTAATCTATCTACTGCTAAATATACACTAATTAATGTTAAGACATATGTTGCAAATGTATTTCTATCAGTTTTTAAAACCTTCAAAAATTTATCTATATACTTCATTTAAAAAATCCTTTCGTAAAATAAATTTATACATATATATTATCCTATAAAATAAGGAAAAAAACAAGTATTTTAGGAAAATTAATATTCTTTTTATAGAAATAAAATTATTTTGAATAGAAAAATGTCTTGTGGAATATAATAGAAATAAAAAAGAAAAGGAGATACTTATGCAAGGAGAATATAAAAGAGAAGAAAAGATAATAGAAAGAAATGAAATGGAAAAAGAAATAGAATTAATTATGACAATTATAAAAACAAGGGAAGAGCTTAAAAGTGCAAATAAAAATTTTGAATATGCAAAAGAAGAATTAATAGACTATTATAGCTATGAAATAAAGGCAAATCAGGCAAAATTAGATTACTTAATAAAAATGGCAAAACTAAAAGGAATAGAAGTGGATATGATAAATAATAAAAAATATACATTTTTGAGAGAAGAAGTAGGGTAGTAATATTTGTCCATTTTTTATCATAAAGATTAATTAAGTAATTAGTTTGGAGTTGGTAAAAAATGGACATTAATATTATTACATATTTAGCTTGTATTTGTTTTATTTTTATATTTGGTAGAATTTTTATTGTACCTTTAAGAAAAATTTTGAAATTAGTGTTAAATTCTATATTAGGAGGAATAGTAATTTCTATAATTAATCTAGTAGGTGCAAATTTTGGGTTTCATATAGGAATTAATTTTTTTACAAGTATATTAGTTCGGAATACTTGGACTTCCTGGAGTTGTTTGTTTAATAGTTATAAGATTATTAATTGGTTAATAAAAGTTAAAAATTAAGATATTAAGATGAAAATGATATTGAAAAAAAGAAGAAAATAGATAGCTACTAGATATAGAAAATATAGAGTTATTAATAATGATGGAACAGTAGAATATTTAACAAAGGATTTGAGTGGATATAGAGGATAAAATAAACCTCGGTTTTACCGAGGTTTATTTTTTATTCTACTGTTACTGATTTAGCTAAATTTCTAGGCTTATCAACATCAAGTCCTTTTTCTTTAGAAATGTAGTATGCAAGTAATTGTAATGGAACTACTGAAAGTATTGGTGAAACTAAAGTATCTGTTTCAGGAATACGAATTACTGTATCAAATAATTTAGCATCTATATTTTGATTTGTAACAACTAATGTTTTAGCTCCTCTTGTGATAACTTCTTCAATATTACTTACAGTTTTTTCTACTAGCTTTGGATCTGTCATTATACTAATAACAGTAATACCATTTTCAATTAAAGCAATAGGTCCATGTTTTAATTCGCCAGCTGGATAACTATCAGCATGGATATATGAAATTTCTTTGAGTTTTAACGCAGATTCTCTTGCAACTGTTTCATCAATTCCTCTACCTAAGAAGAATACATCTTTTTCTTGGTAAATTCTATGTCCAAAAGCTTTTATACGTTCTTCACATTTTAAAGTTTCATCTATTTTTTTAGGTAATTCTAAAATTTCCTTCTTTAAATTTAATACTTCAACTTCAGATTCTTCTATGGTCTCAGCAAAGTATATTGCTAGCATTGCAAGAAGTACAACTTGTGAGGTATAAGCTTTTGTAGAAGCAACAGCAATTTCAGGACCAGCATGAGTGTATATAGAATAATCAGCTTCTCTTGTTATTGAGCTTCCAATAACATTACTAATAGCAAGAGTTTTTGCACCTTTTTGTCTTGAAAGTTTTAATGCTGCTATTGTATCTGCAGTTTCACCTGATTGAGAAATGAAAATACATAATGTTTTATCATCAATTATTGGATCTCTATATCTAAATTCAGAAGCAATATCTACTTCCGTTGGTATTCTACAAAGACGTTCTATCATACATTTACCTGCAAGACCTGCATGCATTGCTGTACCACAAGCAATTAAATATATTTTGTGAAGTCCTTTTAAATATTCTTTTGAAAAATCTAATTCATCAAAAGTACATTTAGTACCTTCATCTAATTTAGCTCCTATTGTCTCACGGATAGCTGTTGGTTGTTCATGAATTTCTTTAAGCATAAAATCTTCATAACCCTCTTTTTCAGCACTTGCAGCATTCCATTCAATAGTTTCTACTTTTTTATTAATAGGATTTAAGTCTGTATCAAAAAAGTTAACGTCATCTCTTGATAAAACGGCAAACTCTAAATCATTTAAAAGATAAAATTCTCTTGTAAATGAAAGAATAGCTGGAATATCAGAAGAAATATAATTTTCACCATCACCTTTTCCAATAACAAGAGGGCTATCTTTTCTAACAACTATCATATGTTCTTTATCATATTTAGAGATAATTTCTAATGCAAAGCTACCTTTTAAATCCTTACATGCATTTTTTACAGCTCTTAATATTTTTTGTTTGTCAGAAGAATCATCTTTATTATAGTAATAATGAATTAGATTAGGAATAATTTCTGTATCTGTTTCAGAATAGAAAGTATATCCATTATCTGTTAAAAATTTCCTTAATTCATTATAATTTTCAATAATACCATTATGAACAACTCCAAAACATTTAGAATTATCAACATGAGGGTGAGCATTATCTTTAGATGGTTTTCCATGGGTTGCCCATCTTGTATGAGCGATACCAATAGTTCCTTTCAAATCATCAATTCCAGGTAAATTATATAAATTTTTAACTCTTCCTTGATCTTTCATAATAGAAAGACCATCTTTTTCAATTGTTGCAATACCTGCTGAGTCATAACCTCTATATTCTAATCTTAAAAGTCCATTAATAAGAATTGGACTTGCTTTTTTTGTTCCTATGTAACCTACAATTCCACACATAGTAAACCTCCTTAAATATTAATATGGAATTGAAAGTATGCAAAATAAGCTTAAATGTATTAATTCTTTGTTACAATATCACTATTGCTCTTTAAATTAATACTTTGACCTTAAGCTAAAGCCACTAAGGAACCCGCCGAATATTTCGAATACCTTAGACCTCGTCAACACTAATAATAAAGTGTCCTGGCGCTATAACTAATAAATAAACTCCTTTCTTTAAAATTTAATTTTTGCATTTCTTTCAATATACTTTATTATATTACATTAAAATGTAAAAAGTTGCAAGTACTATAAAAAATTTATTGAAGAATCGTTATTTTAATAGTATAATTGTGAAGAAGGAGGAAGTAAGATGGATAAAATAGGTATAGTAGTTGCAATGGAAGAAGAAAAAAATGCAGTTAAAGAATTAATGGAAGAGATAAAATTAGAAGAAAGTTATGAATTAGATTTTTATATAGGAAAAATACAGAAAATAAAGTGTATATTAGTACAAAGTGGAGTAGGAAAAGTGAATGCAGCAAGGACTACACAAATATTAATTGATAAATATAAAGTAAATAAAGTAATAAATGTAGGAGCAGCAGCTTCTATTAATCCCATGTTAAATATAGGTGATATCCTAATTGGTAGATATGTTGTACAACATGATTTTGATATAACAGCATTTGGACATAGTAAAGGATATATAACGGGAGTTGGAAATAATGTTAGATGTGATAGTGATTTTTTATATAAAGTAGAAAAAAAGTTAGAAGAAGAGAAAAAGTTCAGTAAAAAATGCGATAATCAAGAAAATAAGAAAGACTATAATGTAAAAATAGGAATAGTTGCAACAGGAGATGTATTTTGTTCAGAAGTAGATATGAGAGACGAAATAAGAGGAACATTTAATGCAGATGCAGTAGATATGGAGTGTGGAGCAATAGGACAAGTTTGTTATTTGGACAACATACCATTTATTGTGATTAGAGGAATTTCAGACACACCAGATGGTAATAATGCAGGAACTTTTGATAAGAATTTAGAACTTGCTTCAAAAAGATGTAGTGAAGTTTTGAAAGATATGTTTAAGAATATATTTTAATTTTACAAAATTTGTAAAAAATCAACTAACAACTCAAATTTACAAAAATAGCTTGATTTTTACTGCTATTTATGTTAAAATTAATTTATGTTTAATAAGAGAGGTGAAAACTTTAAGGCTATGGAAAAAAGAGAAGTAAAAACAAGTTGGAAAGATTTAATAAGAGCTTTTATTAGTTCTGATGATGAATTAGAAAAACAAGATAGTGAAGAAGAAAGTAAATATAGAAAAAAATATAGTAAAGAATTGTCACAATTACAAAGTAATATAGGTTCATTGGAAGAAATGTTGGATCATCCAGATGTTAAAGTAAGAGGCAAAGAAAGAAGAAAATCAAGAAGTCAATCTAGGATTGAGACAAAAGAAAATGTTACATATAATAGAGAAGAAAGCGAAGATAGGGACGAACAAGATATTGAAAGATAATAGTTTTAAATAATAACTATTAATACAAGAATTTTTTAAAATTCTTGTATTTTTGCTTGACAAATGGAAAAACTACCTTTATAATAATTATTGTCGTTTGATATGGCGAAGTAGCTCAGTTGGCTAGAGCATTCGGTTCATACCCGAAGGGTCATGTGTTCGAATCACATCTTCGCTACCAAAGTTTTATAAAATAGCTAAAAACAAGGTGTTTCAAGTGCTTTGAAATACCTTGCTTTTTTATTTTCGATTTATTCCCGACTTAGTTTGAAATAGGATTTAATCTATTTACAGATTTTATTTTTATTTTTATTTACATATTTGATAATTAAATATGTAAAAGTAATAATATTTTATATGAAAATAACGCCAATAATTTTCATAAATTAAAATTGATATTTCATAAAAATAAAGAAGAAAAAATGTAAAATAAGTGATAATATTTTTTTGAAAAAGAGGTGAAAAAATGATAGATAAAATCTGTACCTTTTTAACAAATAGAATTAGAAAAGAAAATCCCAATATAGATGATGAAAGAGCAGAGGTTATAAATTACGGACTTCAAAATATTATAGGAGAATTTCCTAAAATAATACTTGTGTTTATTATTGCATATATATTAGGAATATTTAAATGGACATTATTTACATTTATAATATTATTTGTGTATAAGGGAGCTTCTGGAGGAATACATCTAAAAACACATATAGGCTGTATTTTATTTACTACTGCATTTTATTGTTTGATACCATTTGCTTCACAATATTTAGAGGTAAGTGATTTAGTCAAAAGTATAACAATTTTATTTGTATGGATATTTGGAATGGTGATGATAAAATTATATGCACCTGCAGATACTGAATCAGTTCCAATATTACAAAGTAAAGTTAGAAAGAAGAAGAGAATAGTATCATATATTAGTTTTTCAGTTGGATTATTAATAGCTTTATTAGTAAAGAATCAAATGATATCAAATATAATAATATTGTCTTATTTTATCCAGACATTAACAATTACGAAAATAGCATATAAATTGACAAAAAGTAGATATGGATATGAAGTATATGGAAATACTTCAACTGAATCAGTATAGTATAAAATATATACCGGTAATATTTTATATTTAATATTTTTTAAGGAGGGGATATTAATGTTTAAGTTTTTAGCAAAAACAGCAGAAAAATATGCAAAAGCAACAAATACAGCATGTCTTCTTTTGGCAGTATTCCATCAACCTAAAATGCCAAAAAGCATGATAAAAAAAGACTAATTAAGTAGGTATTGGTAAGAATAGCTAAAAATAAGTATTCTTACCAAAGACGTAACTTAAATGTTATATACATACAATCCAAAAAAGAAAGTAGTGTTTTATCTACTTTCTTTTTAATAGTATATTTCTAATTGCTGAGAAAAATATTTATCTGTTTTAGAAGTAAACAAATTGATATTATTATTTTTCTTTATCAAATTACGTACTTCCCACAATCCAAGACCAGTATGTTTTTCTTTACTTGAAATGCCTTTTTCAAATATTTTTTCAGTATCTACATTTTTATCTTTATAAGTATTTTCAATAGTAATTAGTTGTCTAGAATTTTTCTGGTCATTTCTAAAATCTATATTAATTATTTTTTCTTCACATTCTGAACTTGCTTCAATAGCATTATCTAATAATATTCCTAATATTCTAGCAAATTCATATATTTTCATATGTAAATTATTTAAATCAAGAAGAAAAGTCATATTAACTTTTATATCTTTGCAGTCAGCTTCTTGATATTTCTTTGTGAGCAAATTATATATTCCATCATTATTTATTATTTCAGGATTTAATAAATATAAGTTATTTACTCTTTGACAATCGTCTTCTAATTGAAGATAATAATCTTTTAAACCTTTCATATCATTTGTTCTAATATAACCGCCGATTGTTGTAACTATATTATCAAAATCATGTTTAAAAGCTCTAACACTATCATGAAGTATACGCAGGCTTCTATTATATTCTTCAGCACTTTCAAGTTTTTGAGTGGTCGAGATTAATTTAAAAGTTCTTGTTAAACTATAAATACTAATAATATAATATACAAGCAAAGAAATAAAACTCAAAAAAGTAATAACAACAGGTAAAGTATCTACATAATAAAATAAAGTTATCGATTGTACTGCGATTGCAAATATTCCAAACAATAAATTTATTATAATAATAGTCTTATTTCTTTTGTCTATATCATCAGAAAAATGAAAATTTAAATTTTTCTTTTTCAAAATTATAATGCAAATAATAGTGATAAGATACATAATGATTAAATAGCAAAATTTGTATATGAAAATATTACTTAATTGATCACTACTAATGTTAAATATTGTAATAAATGGATTTACTATTAATATATTAATTAAATTATAAATAATTAGAGACAATACACTTGATATAATACTTTTTAAAAAAGGGTTTGAAAATATAAGATACTGTAATAATATAATTAAAAAATAATTTATAAATATATTAAATGGATGAGGTATGAAAAACATAGTTAATATACCAGTTATCCAAGTTAAGAGAACATATATTATTTTTTGTTTTTTGGTTGAAGAAAAATTCATAATAGAAAGAAATAAATACATAGTCAAAGTTGCTTCTATTAATAAAACTGGAATAGAAAGCACAGTTACTAATTGAGTATTTGGAATAGTTATAGCATTCCAAATATTATTTAAAATCTCCATAATCTTTTAAAACCTCCATTAAATCTGATTTGTACTTAGGGCCAATTTCACAAGTACTTCCATCTTTAAATGTAATAATACCTGAAACTGGTTCAACATCTTTTATTTGAGAAAGGTTGGCAATACAAGATTTATGGCATCTTTTATAGTTTTTAGGTAAAGTATCTTGAATTTTTGCAAAAGAGCTATAAGCATCATAATCACGAGATGAAGTATGAAATATTAATTTCATTCCATCTCTTTTGATATAATGAATTTCAGATGCATCAATAATCGTATTTTTATTATCTATTTTAATGTATCTTTTAGGTTGACCATTAACATCCTCAAATAATCTTATAACTGTTTCCTCTAATCTATCATAGGTGATAGGTTTTGCAAGATAATCAAAAGTCTTAACTTTATATGCAACCATAGCATATTCTAAATGACCAGTAGTAAAAATAATATAAGAGTCTTTATTAATTTTTCTTATTGCTTCAGCTAGTTGTAAACCACTTTTATCAGATTTTAAATTAATATCAAGCATAATAACATCTACTTTATTATTACTAACAAAGTCTAACATGGATTTTGTTGTACTTGTTGTATATATTACTGAAGCATCGAAATTATTTTTAGTAAAGATGTTTTCTAACATTTTTTCTAGCTTATCTAAAATATTTATATTATCGTCGCATAAGGCAAATTTTAGCATATTATCACCATCCTTTACAAAAAAATAGGAAACAAGGTCCAACAAAAAGAAACAAAATACCTTAAATTTCCAAAAACAAATACAATATATGCTAAAATACCAATATTGTCAATAGAAATTTACAAATTTATCCAATTGAAAATAATGATAAAAAATGAATGCTTAAAAATATTAGAAACAGTAACATTATAATATGTAAACTAAATACTACATTGAGCTTGTTATAATATAATTAAAATGTATAGAAATAATTAATAGAGCTTTTTTTGCTAAATGAGGATGATTTTAAAAAGTATGTTATGTATTATAATTAACAGATATTGATAGATATAATACAAATAAAGAAGAATAATTATTATTTAAAGTTTTTATTCTTCTATAAACGTAATATAGGCTTTTGGTTTTTATTTAGTTCTAGATATTAAAAATTATTCATAAAATTAATTAGATTATAGGAGGATGAGATGAAAAAAAGAAATATTAAGTTTATGGTTGTAATTATTTTGATAGTTCTAATTGTTATATTAAGTGTTGATTTAAGTAACAAGAATAAGGTTATTGAAACAAGTAGTGAAATTATATCGACAAAAAAGATAGAGTGGGGATTAAAAAGAAATGATAATCATAATCAGCCAGATGTGGGAAAGGAAAACAGAAAAATATTGGAAGAAAATAATGGAATATGTTTAGGAAATAAAGATAAAAAAATATTATATTTAACATTTGATGAAGGGTATGAGGCAGGTTATACATCAAAAATTTTAGAGATTTTAAAAGAAAATGATGTTAAGGCTGCTTTTTTTATTACAGCACATTATCTAAATACACAAGATGATTTAGTAAAACAAATGTTAGAAGAGGGACATATAGTAGGAAATCATACAGTGAACCATAAATCTATACCTAATTTATCAGAAGAGGAAATAAGAAAAGAAGTAATGGATTTACACACTGTAATATACGAAAAATTTGGATATGAAATGAAATATATAAGACCGCCAAAAGGAGAATTTAGTGAAAAAAGTATAAAATATACAAATAAACTTGGTTATAAAACAGTTATGTGGTCTTTTGCATATGAAGATTGGAATGAGGATAATCAACCAAAAGAGGAAAAGGCAAAAGAAAAAATAATTAGTAATTTTCACAATGGAGAAATTATACTTCTTCATGGAAATTCAAAAACAAATACTATGATATTAGATAGTATTATAAAAGAAGCAAAAAATATGGGATATGAATTTAAGTCG
The DNA here is from genome assembly GCA_944386415.1 of uncultured Clostridia bacterium. GTDB lineage: Bacteria > Bacillota > Clostridia > TANB77 > CAG-508 > CAG-269. The sequence goes on from CALXAY010000024.1 coordinate 12,357, forward strand.
TTGGATGAATTTGAAAAGTAGAGGTATTTAATATGAAAAAGAAAAAACAAATAAATAGAGTAGATAAATTTTTAGAAATTCCAAAAGAAATTTATTCAGATGATCCAAAAATTGTTGTAACAGGATTTGATGAATTAATAATAGAAAATTTTAAAGGAATTTTAGAATATGAAGAATTTTTTGTTAGGATAAACACATATATAGGAGTAATAAATATAAATGGTTATAATTTAAATTTGGAAAATTTAACAAATGATGACTTAAAAGTAAAAGGAAAAATAGAAAGTATAGAATTTGAAAGGATAATAGATTAAGTTTAGGAGAAAAATATGTTTATAAAAATAATTTTTAGTTATATATTAGGTTTTTTGAGAATAAATGTTGAAGGATATTATATAGAAAGATTTATAAATATATGTAAGAACAGAAAAATAACAATTTGGAATCTAAAAAAGAAGAACAATATAGAATTATTATTAAATTTAAGAATAAGTGAATTTAAAGAAGTATGTAAGATAGCTAAGAAAACTGGATGTAAAATAAGAATAAAAAATAAAAAGGGCATGCCATTTTTATTAAATAAGTATAAAAAAAGAAAGATGTTTTTAATATTGCTATTATTAGTAATAGTAATTATAGGATTATCCTCAAGATTTGTATGGAATGTGGATATTATACAAGAGGATGGAGAAAAAGTAGAAAATATAAGAGAAGATATAGAAAAAGCAGGGTTAAAAATTGGAGCTTTAAAATCAAAAATTGATACAAAAGAAATAATAAATGAAATAAGATTAGAAAGAGAAGATATAGCATGGATAGGAATAGAACTAAAAGGAACAAATGCAATTGTAAAAATTGTAAAAGCAGATGAAAAACCAGAAATAATAGATGAAGATGAGTATTGTAATATTGTATCTAATAAAACAGGAATAATAACAAAGATAAATGTACAAGAAGGTACTGCAAATGTTAAAGTAGGAGATACAATTAAAGAAGGAGATATTTTAATAAATGGTTGGATGGAAGGTAAATTCACAGGAATAAGATATGTACATAGCAAAGGTGAAATACAAGCAAAAGTATGGTACACAAAAAGTAAAAAAATTCCATATACCCTTACGGAGACACAGTATACAAACAATGAAGAAAATAAGTACGGAATAAAATTTGGGAATTTTGAAATAAATTTTTCAAAAAAGTATTCAAAATTTAAATTTTATGATACAATAGAAATGGAAAGCAAAATTAGATTATTTTCAGACTTTTATTTACCAATTTCGATAATAAAAACCACGTATAAAGAACAAGAAAAAATACAAAAATCATATACTGCTGAGGAAGCTAAAAACATAGGGATTAAAGAGTTAGAAAAAGAATTGGAAAATGAAATTGAAGATAATAATAATATTGTTAATAAAAACATTAATACCTATGAACAGGCAGATGGAGTAGAAGTTTATGTTACATATGAAGTACTTGAAAACATAGGTACAAATGAAAAAATAGTGTTTTGAAGGGATGATAAGATATGGAAGAAAGAAGCTTAAGAATAGTAGGAACAGATAAAAATTTTTTTAATAAGATAACAAATACGTTAACAAGAATATTAATACCTACAAAAATAGGAATTAATGGTATGTTAATTTCCATAAAAAGAAATAGTCTCATAAAAGCATATGAAAGTTACAAAGCAGAAGATAATAATTATGATAGTAGTGAATCAGAAAAAAAATATAATTCAGCTTATGAAGCATATTTAGATTCACTTGATAAATATGTTATGGATTCTATTTATAAAAAAGTAAAAAATGGAACAGCATCAGAGTTTGAGAAAGATGCAATGGCAAGATATTATGAAGTTACAAGTTTGAAAGAAAATGAATATGTAGAATATAAATATAGAAAACAAAAATATTTATTAGAATTAGATTATGAAGGCATAAAAGTATCAGGAAAAGAAAAATTACTTTATAGATATAATGAATTTTATATATATAAAATGGATTCATTATATAAATCAATATTAAAAAATTATTCTATAAAAGTAGCAGATACAACTAATAAATATGATTCTACAAAAGAGTGGATTTATACAAAAATATTCCATACTTTAGAAGATTATATACAAAATATATTATCATTAAAATTGGATATTAATTATGACGATAATCTAAAAAGTATTGCAAATGACTATGATAGATATGAATCTTATACAATAGGAAAATTAGATACTAAAGATAATATTGAAAAAAATATGATTTTACTAGGAATAAGTAGAAAATTATTCACACATAGTCTTCCATTAATTGTTGCTGAACAATGTTATGAAAAATTGTTAAAAGATGCAAGAACTTTGGTACAAGATACTAAAATTGCAACAAAGAGAGAAAAAGCATATGGAATGTTAATTAATTTAATAGAAGATTATAATGTAAAATTGTTATCAACAAAAGTATATTGGGAAACACCAAAACAAAGAGAGGAATATAAAGATTTTTGGAATAAATATAAAGAAATTTCAAAATTAAAAGAAACAGATTTTATAGAATATGTAAAACAAAAAGAAATTTTATTTATTAGAAATGATATGAAAAAGATTCAAAATAGTAAAATAGATTATAGTAAGATATTAAAATATTATAAAAGAAAATTGGTAGATTATGGAGTAATGAAAGAAATTAAAAACTCTTGTAGGTCACAAGGAAAATATATTAAAGTTAAGGATAAGGAAGTTGCATAGAATGTTTTTTGAAGTAATCTATAAAGATGTAGAAGAAAATAAAGATTATGAAAAAATAATTGATAAAGTATTATCTAAATGCTTTGAGGAAGAAAATTTGTTGGATTCTAAATTATATATTACAGTCACATTAACTAATCCTGAAAATATAAGAAAAATAAATAAAGAATATAGAAATATAGATAGAGCAACAGATGTTCTTTCTTTCCCTATGTTTGAAAAAGATGAATTAGAGGAAAAAATAGAAAAAAAAGAATTTAAATATGAAGATGTATTAGGTGATTTAATAATTTCAGTAGAGAAAGTAAGAGAACAAGCAATAGAGTATGGACATAGCTTTGAAAGAGAGTTAAGTTATATGTTAGTTCATGGTTTTTATCATTTAATGGGATATGACCATATAAAAGAAGAAGACAAAAGAAAGATGAGACCTAAAGAAGAAAAAATATTAAATGATTTAAATATCTTAAGAAAATAAGGAGGAACAATGGAAAAAGGTGGAGTAAAAGTACTTATTACAATCTTAGTTGTTTTAGTTATTGTTGCAGGAGCGGTACTTGCTTATAAAATAACTCAAGATAAACAAGATACAGAAGCTGTTTCTAATGAAAATGAATTGTTAATACCAGAAGAAGAGGAAAAAACAGTTCAAATATTTAAGGGAAATGATAGGCCAATTGCAATTATGATAGACAATCATAAAGATGCATGGCCACAAGCAGGACTTCAAGATGCATATATGGTATATGAAATAATAGTAGAAGGTGGAGAAACAAGATTAATGGCATTATTTAAAGGTGCAGATTTAGAAAAGATTGGACCTGTTAGAAGTGCTAGACATTATTTTATAGATTATGCTTTAGAAAATGATGCTATATATGTACATTTTGGACAAAGTCCACAAGCACAAAGCGACATAAAAAAATATAGTGTAGATGATATAAATGGAATTTCAGAAGATGGAACTACTTTCTGGAGAGTAAAAGATAAAACAGCTCCACATAATGCGGTAACAAGCATAGCGAATCTATTAAAATCAGCAAAAAGTAAAAAATATAGAACAACGTCAGAAGAAAAAAGTATCTTAAATTATGTAACAGATGAAGTTAATTTAGAAAATGGAGAAGGAGCAGTTAAGGTAACTATTCCACATTCAAATCTTCAAACAGTAGAATATTATTATGATGAAGAAAATAAAGTATATGAAAGATATGCAAGAGATGAAGAACAAATTGACTGGGATACAGAGAAACCTATTACTGTAAAAAATATTATAATAACTTTCTGTGATAATTATACATTGTCAGATAAAGAAAATAAAGGAAGACAAGGATTGAAAAATATAGGCACATTTGATGGATATTATATTACAAATGGAAAAGTAATACCTATTAAATGTATAAAAGAAGCAAGAGATGAAAAAACAGTTTATCAAGATTTGGAAGGAAATGTTATAAATGTAAATGATGGAAATACATTTGTGCATATTTGTCCAAAAGATAGGGATGTTGAAATAGAAGCACCAGTAGAAAGTTCAAACGAAGTAAATAATACTACATCAAACAATACAATAGATTAGAAAGGGATGTATAAAATGAATGTTTATGATACAGCAAATAAATTAGCAGGAGAAATAAAACAATCAGAAGAATACATGAATTATAAAATGGCAAAACAGGCATTAAATTTAAATTATTCATTAAAAGAAAGATTAGCTAAATTTGAAAAACTAAGATATGAAGAACAATTAGAAATGATGCAAACTGGAAAAAAGAATGAAGAAAGATACAAAGAATTACAAAAAGAATATGAAGAATTAATAGAAGATGAAGAAGCTAGAAGATATTTTGATGCAGAAACTAAATTTAATATTTTAATTGCAGATGTAAATAAGATAATAGGCGATACGATTAAAGACGTGATGGAGTAAAAAATATGGAATTTTTGATAGTTATATTTGTCACAATAATTTTTTCTGTGTTATTAGGGTATGTTTTTAGCTTTAATAAAAAGAAAATATTAGAATTAGTAAAAAATCAAAAATTGGATGATATAGCTAAAAAATATCCTTCTAATGTAGATATATGTAAGAAATATTTAAGAAAATTAAATAATGAAAATGTAAAAATAGAGGAAAACGAAGATACAGAAGCAAGTTTATATATAGCAATTACTAATAAAATAGTAATTGCAAATATAAGTAATACATTTACTAGGATACAAACAATTGCACATGAATGTTTACATTCTGTACAGGATAGAAAAATACTTATTTTTAATTTTATATTTTCAAATATATACTTATTATATTATATAGTAATTTGTGTACTTGCATTATTTAATTTATTGCCATTTAAAATGATGTTTTTATCATTATTCTTAATTTTAAGTCTAATAAACTATACATTAAGAATGTATTTAGAAAATGATGCAATGATAAAAGCTAGATTTTTGGCTAAAGAATATATGGAAGAAGAAAAAATATCTAGTAAAGAAGATATTGATGAAATGGTAAAAGGGTTTGATGATTTAAATAATCTAGGAATTAAATATATACATTATCAAATATTTTTAAATTGCATGTTAAAAATATTAATTTTTTCAATAATAAATACTGTTTTTTAGGACGGAGGAAAAAAACAGTATTTTAAAATATAAAAACCACGTATTTTTACGTGGTTATATTTTTAATCCTTTAATAATAAATTTAATATTTCTGGATAAATAAAATTTGCATGTTTATTCCAGTTATCTACAATTTTTTTAGCCCTTTCTCTAGAGCCTACAAAAGTTTTAACTTCAAAAATTGTTTCATTATTTTCTACAATTTTACATTTTACAGTATAGTCATTTTCACTTTTAGGAATAAATTCAGCTATAATAGAAGATTCATTTTCTATGGAAGAAAATTCTTTTTTAAACACACTATCAGCTTTTAATTTTAATAATCCTGGTAATACATCTTTTGTAAGAATGTATGCATTTTTTCCTTCATCTGTAATTTTTATAACTTGTTCTTCTTCTTTAGTATAAGTACCTACTAATTTGGAATCAATTAAATCTGTTAAGATTTGTTTGAAAAAGAAATAGTTTATATTGTTAATTGAACTAATCAATTTAAACAAATCATCTTGTTTTATATCAGTATTAATAAGATTTAATATATATAAGATTAAAACCTTATTTTCAGCCAAAGTAGTAGCATTATTTGAATTAGAACTCATAAATTAACACTCCTTACTTTGATTAGTTTCTTTAAGAAGTATATCATAATTTATAAAAAAAGTAAAATATTTGAAAAAAATCTTTTAAAATAATAAAAATGGTGCTATAATATTTAAATGTGGATAAGAAAATACAAAAATAATTAAAAAGGAGTGATTTCATTATGAAAAAAGGAAAAGTGGTATTAGTAGGAACAGGAATGGTAGGAATGAGTATGGCTTATTCAATGCTTAACCAAGGAGGAGTAAATGAACTAATATTAATAGATATTGATAAAGATAAAACAAAAGGAGAAGAAATGGATTTATCACATGGATTACCATATGCACCACAAAAAATGGTAATTAAAGCTGGCGACTATGAAGAATGTAAAGATGCACAAGTAGTGGTAATAACTGCAGGTGTAGCTCAAAAACCAGGACAAACAAGATTAGAGCTTTCAGAAGTAAATGCTAAAATAATGAAACAGATAACAGAAAGTATAATGGCAAGTGGATTTAATGGAATTATTATAGTTGCAAGTAATCCAGTTGATTTAATGACATATGTTGTTTCAGAAGTATCAAAACTTCCAAAAAATAAGGTAATAGGTTCAGGAACAGTACTAGATACAGCAAGACTTCGTTATATAATGGCTGATTATTTAAAAATATCTAGTAAAAATATCCATGCTTATATAATGGGAGAACATGGTGATTCTTCATTTGTTCCTTGGAAACATGCTTATGTTGGATGTAAGAGAATAGCAGATGTTATGAAAGATAATAATCATCCAATGAGCGATCTAGAGAAAATTCATAAAGATGTTGTAGATGCAGCATATGAAATTATTGAAAAGAAAAGAGCGACATATTACGGAATAGGTATGGCTCTAAGTAGATTGGTAAGAGCAGTATTAAATAATGAAAATTCAATTTTAACAGTATCTACATATTTAAAAGATGGTCAGTACGGACAAGACGATATCTATATTGGTGTTCCAGCTATTATAAATAGTAATGGGGTAAGAGAATTATTAGATTTGGACTTAGCAGAAGATGAGCAAGCAAAATTAGATAACAGTTGTAAATTATTGAAAGAAATGAGAGAACAATCAATAGATAAGATAATAAAAGGATAAGATAAAGATGATATGTAATTTTACTTCAATAAAAGACATTTAAGTATTTAAACTTAAGTGTCTTTTTTATGAAAAAACTCTTCTGATTATATTTTTATATATAGAATAAGAAATGATGTGATTTAAATATACTCATAAATTGACTTTTGATTAATGTTTTGTTGTTATTTTAAATAATATTGATAGATAAAAAAGTATATATTTACATCTTAAAAATAGAAAAAGTCTATAAAAAAATTCACTAAAAATTCAAATAGAGAAAAAATTTCCAAAAGCTATTGACATAAGCGAGGAATGATTGTATAATATATAAGCATGAATTAAGCGTTGAAGCTAAATGTGGCTACATCCTTACGGAATTAGGGGTGGAGGGAACTTTAGTGGAGTATGTTATGGCAAAGACCAGGCGGTAAGAAATAAAAGCACTTATCCCAAAATTATCATGCACGTTTTGGGTTTTTATATAGGTGATATTCAAAACACCAGAGTGCGTTATAACTTGCCACGGTAATTTTGATAACAAATGTTGTTATCTAAGCAAAAAATAATATTTAAAAGGAGGGAAAATTACAATGGCAAACACAGTAGCAACAAGTGAAAAAATTAGAATAAGACTTAAAGCATATGACCATGTAGTTTTAGATCAGTCTGCTGAAAAAATAGTAGATACTGCTAAAAAAACAGGAGCAAAGGTTTCAGGTCCTATTCCATTACCAACACAAAAGGAAATCGTAACAATTTTACGTTCTCCACACAAATACAAAGATTCAAGAGAACAATTTGAAATGAGAACACATAAAAGAGTAATCGATATTCTTTATCCAACACAAAAAACAGTAGATAGCTTAATGAAATTAGAGTTACCAGCTGGTGTTGATATTGAAATCAAATTATAATTTTAGAAAAAACATTAAACCAAGCTGATATACATTTAAATGTAAATTCAAATATCAGCCAATAGTTAGGAGGAATAAACAAAATGAAAGGAATTATAGGAAAGAAAATTGGTATGACACAAATCTTTGATGAAAAAGGAAATGTAATACCAGTAACAGTTATAGAAACAGCAGGAAATGTTGTGACACAAGTAAAAACAGTAGAGACAGATGGATATAATAGTATCCAATTAGGATATGGTGAAGTTAAAGCAAAACATTTAAACAAACCATTAGAAGGACACTTTAAAAAAGCAGGTGTTGAAAATAAAAAACATTTAAGAGAGTTTAGAACAGATGATGCTCAAAATTATAAAGTAGGAGATGAAGTTAAAACTGATATATTTGTAGCAGGAGAAAAAGTAGATATTCAAGGAACTTCAAAAGGAAAAGGATTCCAAGGTGTTATAAAAAGACATGGACAACATAGAGGACCTATGGGACATGGTTCTATGTATCATAGAAGACCAGGTTCAATGGGAGCTACATCAACACCAGGAAGAGTATTTAAAGGTAAAAAACTTCCAGGACATATGGGAAGATTAACAGTTACTATTCAAAATCTTGAAATAGTAAAAGTAGATACAGATAAAAACGTATTATTAGTAAAAGGTAGTGTTCCAGGAGCTAAAGGAGCTATCTTGAAAGTAAAATCATCAGTAAAGGTAAGTAAATAGAAAGGAAGGAGGAATTTAGAGATGCCAAAAGTAGACGTATATAATATAGAAGGCAAGAAAGTAAGTGATATCGAATTAGCTGATAGTGTATTTGGAATTGAACCAAATGAAAATATTGTACACAGTGTTTTGAAAAATTATTTAGCTAATCAAAGACAAGGTACACAAAGCACAAAAACAAGAGCAGAAGTTTCAGGTGGTGGTAAAAAACCATGGAGACAAAAAGGAACAGGTAGAGCAAGACAAGGTTCAACAAGAGCACCTCAATGGATAAAAGGTGGTGTTGCATTAGGACCAAAACCTCGTTCATATAGATATACAGTTAATAAGAAAGAAAAAAGACTTGCTATTAAATCAGTATTAAGTTCTAAAGTATTAGAAAAAGAATTAACAGTAGTTGATAAATTAGAATTAAAGGAAATAAAAACAAAATCAATGGTAAATGTATTACAAGCATTAAAAGTAGAAGGAAAAACATTAATAGTACTTCCAGAAAACAATAAAAATGTTGTAATGTCAGCAAGAAACATTAAAGGAGTAAAAACAATTTCAGCAAACAACATTAATGTATTCGATTTATTAAAATATTCAAATCTAATTTTACCAGTTGATACTGTTAAAAAATTAGAGGAGGTGTATGCATAATGTTACCAGAAGAAATAATAATAGCACCAGTTGTAACAGAAAAAAGTAATGATGAATTACAACAAGGTAAATACACTTTCAAAGTAAATAAAAAAGCAACAAAAGTTGAAATAGCAAAAGCTGTTGAAAAACTTTTTGAAGTAAAAGTATTAAAAGTAAATACAATGAATGTAAATGGTAAAAACAAAAGAGTTGGTTACCATTTAGGAAAAACATCAGATTGGAAAAAAGCAATTGTTACAATAGATACAAACCCTGAAGAAAAATCATATTTAGCAAAAGGTGGAAAATCTGTAAAAGTAACAAAGAAATATAAAGATTCAATTGATGAATTTATGGGAGCTTAGGCTTCTTAAGACTATCTGGAAAGAACCAGGAAAATAAATGATAAAAAGGAGAGAAAGTAAAATGGCAGTAAAACATTATAAACCATATACACCATCAAGAAGAAATATGACATCTTCAGATTTTTCAGAAATAACAAAGAAAACGCCTGAAAAATCATTACTTGCTAAGAAAAAGAAAAATGCAGGTAGAAATTCATACGGAAGAATTACAGTAAGACATCAAGGTGGTGGAAATAGACAAAAATATAGAATTATAGATTTTAAAAGACAAAAAGATAACGTAGAAGCAACTATAATTGGTATCGAATATGATCCAAATCGTAGTAGCAATATTGCGTTAATTCAATACGAAGATGGAGAAAAAGCATACATAATAGCTCCAGAAGGATTAACAGATGGAGATAAAGTTGTATCTGGAGAAAACGTTGATATTAAACCAGGTAACTGTATGCCAATTAGTAGCATTCCAGTAGGTACTCTAATTCATAATATCGAATTAAATCCAGGACAAGGTGGAAAATTAGTTAAAGCAGCAGGACAAAGTGCTCAATTAATGGCTAAAGAAGGAAAATATGCTCATGTAAGATTACCATCAGGAGAAATGAGATTAATTCTTGTTAGATGTAGAGCAACAATAGGTGTTGTTGGAAATAG
>CALXAY010000025.1 GCA_944386415.1 uncultured Clostridia bacterium
GGAAGCACTTTCGGTTGAATGGATCCTTAAATCCATGCATACCTACTTCTGTCCCATAGAACGTACAAGGAATTCCTGGCAGGAAGTATTGCAAAATGACAGCCACCTTGAGCCTTCTTATTGCTAGGTCATATTCTTCCTTTCCGAGTTTGTCGTTATCAAACTCAAATTGTCTGAAATCATCAGTTAAGAACTCACCTCTACCATTCCTTACAACGTGCCACCTTGAGCCTTCCTTATCAATTTCCCAGATTCTGTCTGGCTCATCTCTAACACACTTAAGTGAGAGAATTGTGATTGCTCTCATCATATCGTGCGTATCAAGAGAGTTGAACATTGTATCAATGGTTTTCTTTGGATAGCTCTCAAGCACATCGTAAATCTTACTTGCAAAGTCGGCCCCTCTTCCAAATGCAACAAACTTCAAAATTGCATCTGTAAAAGGATAGTTCGTTGGACAATCCAAGCCTTTACCCAAGATTTCAATCGGAACCTTGTGCCAATATTCACCCAAAATCAAGTGCTTGCCATACTCGTTTGCACGATTACGGATTCCTTCTAGCACAAAAGGCTGAAGTTCACTAGCTAGGTCAAGCCTAAAGCCATCGACATACGGTGCAAATTTTGCAACCACACCGTCTTTACCATAGACGTAATCCTGATAGCCTTGTGCTTGCTGGTTGAAGATTGGCATATCAGTAAAGATTCCATACCAACAAATATAACTGTTTCCGTTGATATAGAACCAATCCCGATACTTGGAGTTCGGATTGCTCATCGCTTCCTTGAAGATTGGATTATCACTACTGCAGTGATTGAAAGCAATATCTAGGATGATGTGCATCCCCATTTCATTTGCCCTCTTGTGCAATTTATCCAAATCCTCAAAGGTTCCAGCATCTTGGTCAATCTCCATGTGATTGGTAGAAGCATACCTTTCATACCTATAAAGACTCTCGTTAATAGGAGAAAGATACACAATGTCAACACACAAGCTTTTAAGATATTCCAACATCTTACAAATTCCTTCTATATTTCCACAGAAGAAATCATTGTTGTGGAATTCTCCACTGCTGTTTCTTTTCCAATCTGGAAATTCTCCCCAAACTCGATACTGGCGTCCTTCTTGTGTCCCCTGAGCTTTACCTCCTTTACAAAATCTGTCAACAAAGAGTTGATATGCAATCGCATCTTGTGACCATTTCGGAACTTCAAATCCTTGATTAATTACTAGCTCCCTCCAATAAGGAGATTCCTCCCATGGGTACATGAGCATAGGCTGATTCGTCTTACGACTAATCTTGATAACCTTTGCTTTACCGTTAATCTCCAAAGAAAAGAAGAAGAAATAATTACCAAGCCGATTAAACTGTACCTCAGCACAGTACACGCTAATACCATCATTTTCTTCTTCTTTCTTCATTTGTTTGACAATGGAAGGACCTTCGCCGTACTGGTTGAACAAAACCTGTACATTTTCAATCCATCCAAATGTATTTGAGATTTCCAGCATTACCCGAAACGTTTTTCCAACTTCGACCTCCCCAGCAGGAGATGTCATAACCCTAATAAGTTCGTTCATAATGTTTCCTTTCATATGCTATTTGACCTGAACTATTCCTAACCTTTAATAAACAAGGTCATACCTAAAATGTACTACATTTAATATCTATTGTCAACGAAATTTCAACAAAAAAATAGAAGAACCAACGATTAATTCTTCTATCTCATATTTTTAATTACTCTTTTTTAAATCATTAAATCTATCTTTACATTGATTCAATTTTATCTCAAAATCTTGCTTACTTCTCTTTATTACTGTTTGCAAAATCAATCCTCCAAAGAATGATTGTATTGAACATATGAAGAAAAATACACTTGCTACAAATGATGGCATCTTTGGTACTAGTCCTGTTCTAATATAATCTATTAATACTGGTATTAAGAATCCTAGTCCTATTAAAGCAAGTATTACAGCTACCCATGTAAAAAATGAAAATGGTCTGTAATCTTTATATAATGTTACTATCGTTTTTATTACTTTCATTCCATCTGTATATGTGTTTAACTTTGATTCACTTCCATCTGGTCTATCTCTATATTCTATTACTACATTTTCTACATTCATGTTTTTATCTAATGAATGTATTGTCATCTCTGTTTCTATTTCAAACCCTTTTGATAGTACTGGGAATGTCTTTACGAATTCATAACTAAATGCTCTATATCCTGTCATTACATCTCTTATATCACTTTTATATATCATATTTATTAATTTTCTAACAAGTACATTTCCTATATTATGAAATGGTCTTTTATTTTCTGTAAAATATGTTGATGATAATCTATCTCCTACTACCATATCTGCATTTTTTTCTAATACTGCATCACACATTTTTCTTGCATATTCTGCTGGATATGTATCATCTCCATCTGTCATTATATAACACTTAGCATCAATATCACGAAACATACTTCTTATTACATTTCCTTTTCCTTGTTTTCTTTCATATCGAACTTCCGCTCCTGCTTTTCTTGCTATCTCATCTGTTCCATCTTTTGAATTATTGTCATATACATATATTGTTGCTTCTGGTAGCTCTTTTTTAAAATCTTCTATTACTTTTTTTATTGTTTTACTTTCATTATAACATGGTATTAATACTGCTATTTTATCCATCCTTTTTTACCTTCCTTTAATACTAATTTTTGTTAATTTCTTTTAGTTAATTATTTAATATATCTTTTATTCTTCTTCAACTTCTTCCTTTTTTTTAGTTTTAAATGCAAAAAATTTGCTTATAAAGAAATTTAAGATAATAACAATTACAGTAAGTCCTGCTTTAGTAATAATATGTGGTATTGGTATCTTAAATAATATAAGTCCTCCCACAAATTCTATTACCATAGTAAATGCTCTTCCTAACATAAATTTACAAAATTCGACAAATTTTTCTTTTCTTGTTTCTGCTTCAGAATGAAACACCATATCTTTATTTGTAAAATATGCCACTAAAACAGCTAATACTATTGCTATAAAATTAGAAACATTCTCATCTACCTTTAGTAATGTATTTAAAATAAAGAAACTTCCTAAATTAACTACTGTTGTTAATGCTCCAAATACAACATATAATATTACATCTTTATATTCTAAGCATAATCCTTTTATAGTTTTCAAATTAATATTTTTTAAGTCTACATCTTTTAATTTTACTTTTTCTACATTATTCTCATTATTTTCTATTTTTTTTTCTTCTTTCATTTTCTCTGGTCCTTCTATTTCTTTCATTTTTTCTTTTTTATTTTTCTTATAAATTAAAGCTTCTATTCCGAAGTACTGCTATTATAATATAGAAAGTCGAATACAAATACAAATATCTTGCTCTAGCTTCAAATAGTAATACAAATAGCGTTAATCCTATTAAGCTTAAAAATATTACAGAAATATTTTTATCAAATTTTTTTAATATAGCACATATAAAAGTAAATACTATTATAAATATCCATATAAACTGCATAATATTTGTAAATATATAAAATAGGCTTCCATCATTATAATAGAAATTTTTCATAATATTTGCCAGTCTATCATCTTTGTTATTTACTATATCATAAAATCCGCCTTCTCTTCCCCAAGCTAGAGTTCCATCATTATAGTTAACTAACATTTTTTTAGTATAAAACTTAGCTAAGTCTTTTGCTGACATTGATTTTAGTCTTTCCAAAAAAACTTTTTTATTATAATCAATTCTTTCTTCATAGCTATTTTGACTAATAGAATCTAACACATCGTCTCCATTATAAGCTCCTGTTGTTTCTTCATTTATTCCCATCATTAAATAGTGGTAAAAAGAAATTTCATATTTCTTTTCTGCTTGATAATTTGTAAGCCTTGATAATCCAAATTCAAGTAAAAATACTAAAACAACTCCTAGAAATACAAATATTATATTTTTAGCAACTTTTTTTGCTCTTTTTAGTCTATTTTCCTTTATTGTTGTTATATTTGCTAATAATTTAAAGAGTTCTATTATTACTATTGCAATTAGTACAATAATAGCAGTTGGTTTTATTAAATATCCTATGTAACTAAATATTCCAATTAGTAAATAATTATATAACTTCTTGTCCTTTTTAGTGTAATTATATAATACTGCTATTGGAAACATTATAGAATATGTATCAGAATATGGCACAAGAATCCAAGGTGATACACCAATAAATGTCATAAATCCAAGCATTCCTATAATCTTAAATATTTTTTTATCTGTAAAATTTCCTATTGTTTTTACTGTTAATATTCCAGCTATATCTACTAATACTGTCCCTATAATAACTAATGCACCATATACATATTTTTCTTCGAAAAATATCATTACCATTTTTCCAATTAAACAAAATGCATTTGTTAAAAATAAGTTATTAGGGTATATACTAAAGTATGGATGATTTCCTATATATTCATGATTGTCAAATACTCCTGTTTCTAAAAAGTTTCTTACTGTTCCTATTACATGTTCTAAATCCCATTTTGTTTCAAAATATAAATTCCTTATCATTAGTGCTTGGAATATAATTAATAATATAAACAGAATTACTATTATTAAAGTAGATTTACTTTCAATTTTTGAAACTATCTTTTGTACTTTATCTTTTTTATTTTTTAACAACTTTTTTAAAGCAATTAATATTCCAATTATTAAAAATACTCCTAAAAAGAAAATATAGTTATTTAATTTAACATCATTTCTATAATTATAATCTACTCTTGTGTCTACAAAAAACATTATAAGTAAAATAAATGCAAACATTATAATTGAGACGAATTTTACAGCTTTATTTATTAATTCTTTATTTAATGTATGTTTTTTTAGCATCTCTTTTTCCTTTTACTTTTTGATATTTATTTTTTTATCAATTATATATTGTGGTCTTCTCTTTGTCTCATCATAAATTCTACCTATATATTCTGACATTATCCAAATTGAAAGTAGTTGTACACCTGCAAAAAATGTAATTGCTACCATTATAGATGTCCATCCTGCAGATAAATTATTTAATTTAAATATAAATGATACTAATGCATAAATTAATATAAGTATAGAAATTACAATAGATAAAATTCCTAAAGCTCCTACTAATTTTAATGGTTTTGTAGAGAAGCTTATAATTCCATCTGATGCAAGTTTTAACATTTTCTTTAATGGATATTTAGTTTTTCCAGCAAAACGCTCCTGTCTTTCGTATTCATAAGGCATTTGTTTAAATCCTACCCAACTAAATAAACCTCTTAAAAATTTGTTATGCTCTGGCATATTATTTACTACATCTACCACTTTTCTATCTACTAGGCGAAAATCTCCTGTGTCTTTTGGTATTTCTACATCTGATAAAGCATTTAAAGTTTTATAGAACATTTTTGCAGTAAATAATTTAAATGCTGATTCTCCTTTTCTAGTTTTTCTTTTTCCATATATTACTTCGTTTCCTTCTTCCCAATATTTAAGCATATCAGGTATTAATTCAGGAGGATCTTGTAAATCTGCATCTATAATTATAATTGCATCTCCTGTTACTTCTTTTAATCCTGCTGTTACTGCTGCTTGATGTCCAAAGTTTCTTGAAAAAGATATTACTTTTACATTCTCATCTTTTGAAGCAATTTTTTCTAAGATTTCTAATGTCTTGTCTTTACTTCCATCGTTTACAAAAATTATTTCATAATCATATTTTTCTAATCCTTTTAAAATCTTTTGTACTCTTTCATAACATTCATTTGCAACTTCTTCTTCATAATACATAGGTATTACTAATGATACTTTCTTTTTTTCCATTTTCTATTCCTCCATTAATTTTGTTTTTCTTTTAATAATTTTATTTCTTTTTCTTTTTTTCTTTCTTCAAATTTATCTTTTATCTTTTGAATAATTATATCAATTCCAACTATTGATACTGGAATCAAAATAATTATATATGGAATTATATATCTAGATTTTGTTTCCCATAAAATATGGAAACCAAATCCTCCTAGAAAGGTTAAAATCAATAATAATATTTCTTTATCTAATTTTTTTCTGTTTGCTATTGCTGTTATAGCACCACCTATAAATATTATATAAACTAATGCTTTTTGATAAATTTTACTTAATTCATAAAATCTACCATTTAATACGTGATTTGCTACAAAATGCTCTTCTATATTTATTTCTTCCGGACATTTAGTATTATAAAACCCATATTCTAATGTAGGCTCTGCCCATGTTGTAATTAACTTTTTAATATAGAATTTAGCTGTATATATTGGATTTTGTAATAAATATTTTGTTCTATCACTAAGATTGTTTTTTACCTCTTCACTTAGTGCAATCGCTTGTTCTTTTTTATCATTCATTAAGTGATATACTGTATCTCCCATTTGGTTATTATACCAACCATTTGCATAATCTCCTTCACTCATTCCCATATATAAATATGGAACAGTTGAAAATGATTTTTCAGTTGGTAAATTATATTTTTTTGTATATACACTTTTTATAATATTACTTGGTATCATTATCATTAAAATTAATAATACTAAAATTCCTATTCCTTTAATAGTATCTTTTTTATTCTTTTTATCAAGTATATTTATAAATAAGTAAATTCCTATTGCAATTGCAAATATGAAATAATTCATTCTAAGCATACATGCAATTGAAATTAAAACTCCTGTTATTATTGCATTTCTTATTTTGCCTGTTTTTTCATACTTCATTATAAAATATATTGACCAAACTGCAAAAGGTAATCCTAAGAAATCTCCATAAATAAAAGTTACAAGCATTACAATTGGTATAAATGTTAAACTAATCACAAAAAATAGCACTTTATTACATTTATGTTCTTTGCTTATTCTTCTTGTTATGAAATATAGTCCTAATATTGTAAAGATATTACATATAACATTTAGATACTCAAATACTAAAAAATTTGTTGTATTAAATATTTTAAATATCATTACAATTATTGCTACTAATGGAATTTGCTGGCTATAATATGCCATATAATTTGTACAATATTCTGATAGTCCATTTCCATTTATTATCTCTTTTGCGATTACTATTAATTGTTCAGAGTCTGCATATGGAGTTGCTACCGATTGTGATATCCACACTATTTGAACTATCGCATACAGTATTAAAGCAAGTATAATAAATCCTATTTTTACTTTCTTTCCTACTTTTATTCTTCGTAATCCATAACTTACTCCAATTATTAATCCTGCAATTATAAAACTAGTAAGTAATTTAAGTATTCCATAATACTCTATACTAGAAACTTCATTGTTTGCTATTTTGTTTATATATACTATATTTAAGATTCCAACAATTAACATTGCTATTAATGTTAAAAAGTATATTACTCTTTTAATCCATTTGCTTACCATCAATTTTCCCCTTTTAATGTTATTACTCTCTAAATAAGTCTCCTACTGGCTCTTCTGTATGTATTCTTTTAATTACTTCTGCAAATAAAGGTGCAATAGATAATACTTTTATTTTATCAATTTGTTTTTCTTTTGTTAGCGGAATTGTATTTGTTACAACTAATTCTTTTATTTCTGAATTTTTAATTCTTTCTATTGCTGGTCCTGATAAAACAGCGTGTGTACACCCTGCATATATTGCTTTTGCACCAAATTTATTTAAAACTTTTACTGTTTCCATAATTGAACCTGCTGTGTCTATTTCATCATCAAAAATGATAGCATTTTTATCTTTTACATTACCAATGATTGTACTTGCTATTGCTCTATCATCATTTCCTTCTCTTCTTTTATCTACTAAAGCAATTGGACAATTAAAATATTCTGAATATTTATATGCTTTTTTAGAACTTCCTGCATCTGTTGCAACAATTACCATATTGTCTAAGTTCTTAGATTTAAAATAATCTTCTAATATATATTCTCCTGTTAGCCTGTCACAATTTATATTAAAATAGCCCTGGATTGCAGGATTGTGTAAGTCACAAGTAATTACTCTTGTTGCTCCCGCTGCTTCTATTATCTGGGCCATTAGTTTTGCTGTAATTGGAACTCTTGACTGATCTTTTTTATCTGACCTTGAATATGGAAAATATGGTAAAACAACATTTATATTTTTTGCTGATGCTCTTTTTATTGCATCTATTGTAATTAATAATTCCATTATTCTTTCATTTACTGGTGGCTTAGTTGTTTGTACTACATAAACATCTTTTTCTCTTACTGATTCTAAAATTTGTACGAAGTTATTATCATTTTTAAATTTCATATGATTAATTTTCCCAACTTCAATCCTTAGGTAATCACAAATCTCATTTGTAAAACTTTCAGCTGTAGGACAAGCAAAAACTTTAATTTTTTCTAAATTTTCTTTTTCCTTTTCTTCCATATTCTTCTCCTTTTAAATAAGCAACTTAAAAGTCCTTACAAATAAGGACCTTAAGTTGCCTTAATTTTTATAATTCTTCTGCAAATCCTTTTTGTAGCTTCTTAAAAATAAAATATCCTGCTATGGTTAACACTAATGAAATTCCTAATAATATGAAAAGTATTTCCATGTTTGGTATTTGATGATAATAGAATATATCTCTATATCCATTTATTAAATGTGTCATTGGGTTTAAATTTACAAGCACTTGAAGTGTATGTGGTAATTGCTCAATATTATATACTATTGGCGTTGCGTAAAATGCTGCCATTAAAACAACACCTATAATATGTTCTAAATCTCTAAAATACACTGTTACTGATGATACAATAAAGCTTATTCCTAGCAATAAAATATATTGTATTAGCAATATAAGTGGATAGAATACTATATACCATGATAATCCTAATCCTGAAAAAATAACAAATGCAAGTATTATTATTGTAGATATTACAAAGTTTACTGCCCCACTTGTTACTACTGATATTGGTAGGATTTCTCTTGGAAAATATACTTTCTTTATAATATCTGCATTTCCTATAACAGTAAAAGCTGCTTGTGATATTGCTGTTGTAAAATATGTCCAAGGTATTAAGGCAACACATATGTATATTGGATATGTTTCATCTCCACCTGCAAGTAAAGCTCCAAAGATTACAGAATATACAAGTAATTGCAAAAGTGGATTTAAAAATGACCACAAAATTCCTAAAAAAGAATTTTTATATCTTCCTCTTATTTCTTTTTTTACGTTTGTTTTTAATAGTTCTCTATAATTATAAATCTTTTTAAATATATTCATTCTTCTCTCCTCAATTTTGTTGTTACATAGTTTCTTTTAAATATGCATCTACTACTTCATCTGTATTTCCATCTAGTCTTACTACTCCATCAGAAAGCCATACAGCTCTATCACATAATTTTTTTACAGAGTCCATACTATGAGTAACAAATACCATTGTTTTTCCCTCTTTTTTTAATTCTCTCATCTTATTAAAACATTTCTCTTGGAAATGTTGATCTCCAACAGATAAGATTTCATCAATTAGTAAGATATCTGCATCTACATTTATTGCAACTGAAAAAGCTAAACGCATATACATTCCTGATGAATATGTTCTTACTGGGTTATCTATAAAATCTTGTAATTCTGAAAATTCTATTATTTGGTCAAGTCTTTCATCTATTTCTTTTCTTGTTAATCCAAATATAGATGAGTTAAAATAGATATTTTCTCTACCTGAAAAGTCAGGATGAAAACCTGCACCTAATTCTAGTAATGATGTTAATTTTCCTCTTGTTTCTATTGTTCCTTTATTTGGGAAAATTATTTGTGTCATTAATTTTAAAAGTGTTGATTTTCCACTTCCATTAACACCTATTAAAGCTACTGTTTCACCTTTTTTTATATCTAAATTTATATCTTTTAATACTTCTCTTTTTTCTTTTCTTTTATTTCTTGCAAAAAACAACATTCTTTCTTTTAATGTATTTGCTCTATCATAATAAATATTAAAACTTTTATATACATGATCTACTTTTATTGCTATATCATCTTCATTTTCTTTCATTTCTTAGCTCCTTTTGTGAAATTAATTCATCGTAATTATATCATAAATTCCCCTATTGTCAATTCTTTAGAATCTAAATATATTTTAATTTTGATTATTTCTATAAGTAAATCTTTATCAATACATTGGCAAGAATAAAGAAATATTATATATTACTTTTGCCTTCCTTGAGTTGAAAAGGGGGATTATCTTGAAAAACTTCAAGGAATACTTATCATTACTATTATTTTTTTGTATTCTTAAGATTCTACAAAAACTTAATAAGTAAGAAAAGACTAGGTCCAACCCACCTAGTCTTTTTATTTGAAAAACTTCAAGTTATTTACTTAAGCTAAAATTATTATAGCTTATTTTTTATTATATGTCAATTAGTATATTTACTGCTGTGTGTGATATTGTATTGTTTGTATCTTCTGATATTGTTTTCGCTGTTTCTCTATATGATTTCTTTGTTATTTCTCTTGCTACCATTTCCACTATTCCTTGTGAGTACAATCCAAAATCATTTATTTCTAACAATTCATCTAGAAGATATACCCATTTGTTTTCTCCATTTATTACCATTTTATATCTTCTTCTGGCTATCGGTATTTCTCCTAATTTTGTTTTTATTGTTGTTGGCTGAAAGTCTTTTGGTACAAAGATTTCTTTATTTCTGTAATCCAATATTAATTTATCCAACATTCGTAAATCTTCTTGTATTATTTCTCTTCCTAATTTCATCATTTCTTTAAAAATATTTTCTTCTAAACTCTTGAAATTAACCTTTTCATTTGATAACATATTCATAAACAAAAGCACCTCGTATTCTTTTTTGTTTGTAGCTAAACAAATTATATACTTAGTGCTTTTGTTTTTCTATATTTTTTTAAATTTTATTTTTATTTTTTCCCCAGATTATTTAACTCATATATTTACAGAAATTTTTTCAGAGGAAAATTTTATTGTTGTATGCATTTTTTTGGAGTAATATTTTATTGTTTTTTACGTTTTTTGGAAAAATAAAAATTATTTTTTGTCGCTTTTGGTCTTTTTTATTTACTTTCTAAATCCAATCAATATCTACAATTAAAGTTGCAATTGGCATTTTTTCTTGTATCTTTCAGTATAGACGGTATAAAGACAGATTATAATTACTGATATAAGCTAAATTTAAATTTCTCTTACTTTGCAAATACGTTTTGTAATATTTTATAAAAATTTATAGCACGAATTTTTTCATTTTTTCGTTCTATAAAAATTTATAGCACGAATTTTTTCAATTTTCCGTGCTATAAATTTTTGTAAAACGATTTTTTAATATTTTCCGTTTTATAATTTCTATTTTAAAAACAAATCAATATATTTTTGAAAAGCAAATACTTGATTTCTACTATATCCAGTTGTTTCTATAATAATATTCTTTTCTTTTAATGCATTAATACATACATTTAAAGTTGTTGGTTTTATATCTATTAACTCTAATATTTTCTTTCTTGAAACAATTGGTTCATCATACAATACATCTAATACTTTTTTAGCATTTTCTGGTTTTACTGGTAAATCCATTATAACTTTATCCATTTCCATTGTAAGCTCAACTACATTTCTAAATTTTTCTTTTGCTGTTTCTGAAGTTTCTATAATTGCTTCTAAAAAGAATTTAATCCATGCTATCATGTCGTTATAAATTCTTACTCTTGTTAACATATCATAATATGTATCTTTATTTCTTTCAATATAATCAGAAATATATAAGCAAGATTTATCTAGCATTCCTTTACTTTGTATATATAATGGTATAAGTAGTCTTCCTATTCTTCCATTACCATCTAAAAATGGATGTATTGATTCAAATTGATAATGTAAGATAGCAATTTTTATTAAGTCTGGAGTATCTATTTCTTCATTATTTATAAATTTTTCCAAATCAGTTAAACAATCTGAAATTTCTGTATGTGGCGGTGGAACATATACTGCATTACTCGGTCTACTTCCTCCAATCCAATTTTGTGAAGTCCTAAATTCTCCAGGCGTTTTATATTCTCCTCTAACTCCTTGCATTAATATTTTATGTAGTTCTCTTATTAATCTAGTACATACTGGAAATCCATCTTTTATCCTTTTCACACCGTAGTTTATAGCCTTTACATAATTTTGTACTTCCTCCCAATCATCCCTTTTTTCTGGATTAATATCTGTTACATCTAGCAAATCTTCCTCTACTGTAGTCCTTGTACCTTCAATCCTACTTGATTTATTAGCTTCAATTTTCACGTGCATTTTAATATATAAATCCACATTTGGTATTAATAATGAATATGCATTTAACTCTCCAATTTGTCTATTTGCTTCTGCTAATAGTTTGTCCAATTTTGTATCATCCCATCCCCAGTTATAGTTTATTTTGCTAGGAACAAATGCTTTATAATCTTCCATTTTCACATATTGACCTGATTTATATTCTTCTAACTTCATTCATATTGCCTCCATTTTTATTATCTTATATAATTATTATTATCTTATCAAGAAAGTAGCATAAAGTGGTACTGATTTAATATTATTTTCAAATCCAAAATTCTTGCTTGATACTCTAATTGCATATTTAGGCTTATACCTGTCCATATAGACTTTTAAACTTTTTGATTTTGTATTGTCACTAGATTTTACTTCAATAGGTATTAATCCATCATCATTATAAATTATAAAATCAATTTCTGCATCACTTTTAGATTTCCAATAATACAAACTAATATCATTAAATACAAATTCTTGTGCTACATAATTTTCTGCTAAAACTCCCTTATATAAAAATTTATCATTTAAAATTATTTGACTATAATTAATTTCCAATAATGCTGTTAAAATTCCTACATCACTCACAAATAATTTAAATACTTCTGTATCCATATATGCCTTTGGTGGAATATTTACCGAATTTAATGCAGTACATTTATGTATTAAATTACTTGAATATAACCAATTTAATGCAGATTCATAATCTTTACTTCTTGCACCTTTCCTTATTTTTGAATATTGAAACTTTTTACTTGAATTTTCTAGTTGAGCTGGTATTGTTTTATATATTTCTTCAATCCTTGTTGCTTCAAATGAATTTAATACATATTTATTCATATCATTTAAATAAGCATTTATAATATCCTTTATAATTTCTTTGTCATATTTTAATATATCTTTATTAGCATTCAAATAATTATCTACGCAAGCGGGCATTCCTCCAATACATAAATATATTTTATATAAATCCATTAATTTCTGATGTAAAACATCACTCATTTTTTTATTTTCGTTATAACACTCTCTTATTTCTGCTATTAAAGTAGCTCCCATTTCTGGCATATTTGCCAAAATAAATTCTTCAAAATTCATAGGATACATATTTATCATTCTAACTTTTCCAACTGGAAACGAACTATGAAATCTATTTATTTTTACACCTAACAAACTACCTGCACAAATAATTTTAAATGGTCTTTTATCTTCACAAAAATATTTTAAACTGCTTATCAATTCTTCACTCTCTTGTATTTCATCAAAAAATATAATAGTATTTTCTATATCTATAGATTGATTTAAGATAATTTGAAGTCTCAGAAACTTTTCTTCTGTTGAAATTTTTTGTGTAAATAATTCAACTATTTCACTATGCTCTAAAAGGTTAATATATAGATTTTTTTTAAATTCTTTTTCACAAAATTCTTTTATTATATATGTTTTTCCTACTTGACGTGCTCCAATTACCATTAGTGGCATATTAATATTTTCTTTTTTCCATTTTAATAGTTGAGTATATATATTTCTTTTCAAAATCTTACACCTCACATTTAATTTAATAATATTATAGCACACTTCCGTTATCTATTCAACACTTTTTTGGATGAATATTTTGTTGCGATTCACATTTTTTGAGACGAATGTTTTGCTATGATTTACACTTTTTTGGATGAATATTACTATGTTTTATAATTTTCTTGAATAGACTTGTCATTTTTAATACTAAAACCTATAAACAAAGGTAAGCTTACAAACATAGAATAAATATAACGTAACTCTCCAGATACTGGTGATGCAAGACAAGTTAAATATAATATTCCTACTGGTATAAACATAAGTAAATATTTATATCTTTTTTGATAAATATTATAAAATACTAATCCTAATACTATCCAAAATACAAATCCTATATTTGCAATTAAACTTACAATTGGTATTTGCTTTTCATATATTTCATTTATCATACTATCAAGAATAGGTATTTCTACAATTGGTGTTTCTTCTAATTTCATGAATTGCTCAGCTTCAAAAGGTGATTTATACACTCCTGTTGCAACTGGGTATGTTACAACCTCTGGATAATAATATCCATAGGTATTTCCAACAAGTGCTTCTAATGTTTCTCCTGGATATTTAATTGCTAATTTTATATATAGTTTTATTAAATTTAATTTATCTTGGTTAAATGTTCCATCATTAAACTCATTTTTTATAGAATCAGATATTGTAGGATTATAATTTTCTGCTGCTGTATTTATATTAATATATTGTCCTATTACATTTTTATCTTCTTCCGATAATTCGTAACCTTTATATTTTACAATCCTTGCCATTTGTTGCATTGGTATAGATAACATTTCTTTTGATGCACTTTTAGTAATATTTAATTTAGTAAATACTGGTCCTGTTATTATATAGTAAAATACGATTGGTATTACAAATATTATTAATATTTGTTTCCAATATTTTCTTCTCCACAAAATTGCAAACGGTAATGTTAATAATACAATATAGATACCATTATTTCTAAAGAACATTACACATAATGTAACTAATATAAATAGTAATAGATATCTTTTCTTTCCAAAGAAATTTTCTTCATTTGTTATCATTTCTATAATTCCAATTAAAAACCATACCATAAACATTGCAAAAGGTACATCTTTCCATACAGCTATACTAAACTGTGGTACAAATGGTACAAATGCAAAACATAAAAATGTAATTATCTTTATTATTGAATTTATATTTTTCTTTCCCATATAGTAAATTACAAATGATAATGTAATTGCACAGAAAATCATTTGTAAAATAGCATATAAAGCAATTCCAAAATTATAATCTCCTGTTATTACATGTCCTACTTTAACAACACTACTCATTATAAATGTGTGCAGTACTGGGTGGTGATTGTTATATGGAACTTTTCCAAAACCTTGCATTAATTGATAATGTGTATCATATGATGTGATTCCTGGATAATAATTTAAAAAATATGGAAGCCATACTATAAATAATAACAAGGTAACTACTATAAATGTTTTTAGATTAGGCTTTAATATATCTTTTCTTTCCTTTTTCCAATCTATTTGTTCTATTAAACTAAATAGTATTTTTATAATGTTATGAAAAAGCAATCCATATGTAATAAACTTCGCAAGCATAAAAATTACTACTTCTTTTGTAATTATTACTTCACTTGCAATCCAATTTCCATTTGTCATGATTCCAAGCAATTGAAAAATTGAAAGAAAAACTGCTAATATGCTACTGCAAACTTTTAATCTTTTTCCCTTATATTTATCTGCTTTATTAAATATTATATAAATAAATACACATAAAAATAGAAAAATAATTTGATTTCCATTAAAATAGATTAAATTATTTACAACATATATAGACATATTTATTCCTATTGTTAATAAAATACTTGCAATTATCCATATAATCTTTTTATTGTTAGTTATAAACTCTTTTAATTTTTGCATCTTTTCCCCCTAATATTTTCTTTTATATTCTTTTTTAGATTTTATTATTCCTGGTATATATAATAAAATGTATAATAATTTATTTTTAAGTTCTTTTATATTTTTTAATGTTTTCTTTTCCTTAGTTAAATATCCAAATAATATATAATGTTTTATTGCATATAATCTTTTGTTAAATAACACTCCTTTCATATCTTTTTGCAAGATTTCTTTAAAATACTCAAAATAGCCATATTTATTTTCTATAAATTGTTTTTTTATATTTTTTGTATATCCATCTTCTTGATATTCACATATCATAATTGGTTTACTTACACAAATCATTTTATATTTTTCATCTATCTTATGATACATTCTAGCTTCTGTAACAAACTTTTCTTTATGTTCTAATTCATGTTTATATTGTTTTCTAATATTAGAAAGAAATACAATTGCTTTTTCTCCTTTTTCTCCTTCTTTGAAATACAAATCAAACATTGTTGTTTCTCTATTTTTAAAATTATTTCCCATATTATTTCCATTTTGGTCATTCTTTAAGAAGCATAAACCATAATATTTATCTGATTCTAATTTATCTATATTTTTTTCATATTCTTCTTTTATTATTTTAAAAGCATCATAAGTAAAATAATCATCAGAATCACAGTCTACTATTAAATCTCCTGTTGCTTTTTCTACTAAATTATTAATAGCAACCATCTTTCCTTGATTTTCTTGGAAATAATATTTTATTTCTAAATTATTACTATCTTTATTTTCTATAAATTTTTCTACTACCTCTTTAGTATCATCAACTGAGCCATCGTCCATAAGAAGCCATTCTATATTAATTCCATAGTTACTATTTTTTATCAAACTATTATATAATTTATCTAATAACCCTGCTCTATTATATGATGTGGTAAGTACTGAAATTTTCATACTATTCTCCTATTAATTCTTTTACTTCTTCTATTATACTAGAATTATCATATTGTTCTTTTTTTTCTTCATTTTCTCTAGTTTTTCCTTCTTGCTTATTATTTTCTAAAACATCTAATAAACCATTATAAATTCCTTCTTCTGTATTTTCTAAAATAATTTTATTACTATATCCTTCTACTGCTTCTCTTGCTGCAGTATCTGTTATTATAATTTTCTTTTCTAATATCTTAGCTTCTTCTAAAACCATGCCATATCCTTCAAATCTTGATAACAAACAAAAATAATTAGCTTTTCTTATATATGGATATGGATTTTCTTTTTGTCCTAATAAATGAAATGTTTTTTCTACATTATTTTCTTTTATTAATCTTTCTAATTTTTCTTTTTCTGGTCCATTACCTATTACATAAAAATTATGTCTATATCCACTTTCTATAAGCTTTTTGTGGACTTTTATTAATCTATCTATCCCTTTTTGATATACTAATCTTGAAACTGTTACAAAATTAATACTATTTTTATCAAATGGAATATCTATATTTTCATTTGATTTTTTTATAATTCTTTCTTTATCTATGTAATTATAAATAACTTTCTTATGCTCTTTACTAACATTCAAATTAGTATATGTTTTATTAAATTTTTCTAAATTATCTTTACTTACAAATACTAAGTCATTATATTTTTCATATATTTTACTATCTAAATGTTTTTTTATTTTAGACTTTATTCCTTGTCCGAAAACTTTTGATATATCATTATGTATCCATGCAATTTTTTTTGCCCTTTCATTTTTAACACTAAACAATCTTGTAATTGGTCCTTCTAAAAATGCAATTTCTTCGGCATAATTATCTTTAATTTTTTTATTATAAATACTATTTTTAAATAATAATACTTTTAATGGAGCAATTAGCTTTTGTCCAATTTTAGACAATTCTTTATATGGTTTATTATATAAACTTTTTAATTTTACATTTTTATTTAATTCTTTTTCTAGTTCTCCTTTAGGATATATAGTAAAAATGGTAATATCGTAATCACTTGATAATTTATTTACCAAATCTACTAAAACTCTTTCTGCTCCACCTATTGTTAGACCTGTTATTCCAAATAAAATCTTTTTCATATCTTTTCCTTTTTATTTATTTTACTTAAACCTTCTTAATTTTTTCTTTTTTTATTTCTGAAATAAAGAAAGTAATGTGCTATACATTTCAAATGTAAATTTTGTTATTGTTTTTAAATAAATACTTTTTAAATCTTTTTTCTTTTTTAACACAGGATTTTTCTTCCATTCTGGAAATGTAGTATTTACTTTTTCCCATGTTAAATCTAATAATTTTCTTTGTACAAATTCATCTTTTATTTTTACTATTCTAAGTAATGAACTGCAAAAAGCATAGCGTATATATACATATTCTAATTCATCTTTATATTCATCATACAAATTATTTGCTTTATAAAAATCTATAACATTTGCAAGTATGTCAAAAATCTCTTCATTTCTTTCATTTTGATTATTAGATATTGAACCTTCTCTTTGTATATAATGTACACATGGCTTTTTTAAGAAAGATATTTTATCTAAATATGGTATTAGTTTATATGTAAATTCTACATCTTCATATCTTAGGCCTTTTGGAAATAAAACTTTGCTTTTTTCTAAAACTTCTTTTCTTATTAGTTTATTCCAAGCAACTACTCTTATTTTTTCAAGCATTTCTTTTTTTCCATTATAAACTATACCAACATCTTCTTTTTTCTTGTCTGGATATTCCCAGTAAAAATTACATTCTACCATATCGCTATCTTCTTTTTTAGCTAATTCATACATATCCTTATACATTGTTTTTTCTACATAGTCATCTGAATCTAAAAATGCTATATATTCTCCTTTAGCATAGGGAATCGCATAATTTCTTGCATCTGATAGTCCGCCATTTTCTTTTTCTAAGTAAACTATTTTTTCTGGATATTGTTTTAAAAATTTATCTACAACAATTTTACTTCTATCTTTGGATCCATCATTTACAAGTATTATTTCTATATCATCTAAAGTTTGTCCAACTAATGTTTGTAGACATTTTTCTATATAATTTTCTACATTATAAAAAGGAACAATTACACTTACACTTTTCATTTTTTTACCTCATTTTTAAATATAGATTTACACTATATTTTAATAATATTCTTTTTAGTTTTTGTTTTAAGTTTTCTGGTTTTATATTTCTATACATAAATCTATTTTTTATTTCTTTTATATATTGTTTTCTTTCTTTTCCTTTTAATTTATTTGCTTTTAATATTACAGAATTTGTATAATATCTTTTTACTAAAGCTTTTGTTTCGGCACTTATATTGGTATACGCATTTACTGTTGGTATCATATTATCATAATGTGCTAACATATCTTTTGCTCTTTCTATATCTTTGTTATAATCTTTTGCTCTAGTTAAACTTTCTTCTGTTTGTAAGTAATTATATCCAAAAATATCTGTTGAGACAAATGTTTTAGCTTGTACAATTATTAAAGATGTTAATCCAAAATCTTCATGATATCTTAATTTATACTTAAAATTATTCTCTACAAAAAATTCTCTTCTATATAAATAAATACATGCTGGATCCATATATTTATCTGTTGTGCATAACTTTTTATATCCTTCTTCTCCTTTACATACATCAAATACTGGACCATCTAATTTTTCTAAGACTTCTTCTTTTTCATTTACTGTTTTCATTTTAAATTTTATTAAATCAATATCTTTATCAATATATTGTTCTAATAAATAAAAAGTATCTTTGTCTAAATAATCGTCACTATCTAAGAAAGATATATATTTTCCAGAAGCTCTTTCTACTCCATAATTTCTAGCAGAAGCTAAGCCACCATTTTCTTTTTTTAAGTATTTTATATTCATCCTAGTTCTTCTCATATAATTTTTGATGGCTCTTTCAGACTCATCTTTAGATCCATCATTTACAATGACTACTTCAAAATCTTTCATTGTTTGATCATCTAAGCTTTTTAAGCACTTTTCTATATATTTCTCAGTATTATAAACTGGAACTATTACACTTATTTTTGGCATACTTTATTTTCCCTCTTCATTATTTTTATTTTCCATAACTTTACTTTCTTTTATCTCTTTTATTTTTTGTTTATTTTCTTTATCTTCTTTTAAATTTGATAAACTTATCATTAATATCGTAAGTATTGGAATACAAGTAAACATTCCAAAAATATATCTGTATTCACAATATACTGGTGATGCTATTGTTGTTAACCATAAGCTAAGTATTGGTATATATGCAAGTATTAATTTGTATTTCTTAGTGTAAACTATATAACCTATAAATAAAATCATTATCCAAAATACAAATCCTATACTTATCCACATTGATATTATTGGCATTTTTCTTCCATTAATATCTGCATAATAACCATCTAAAAACTCTAAATTTACTGCTGGTTTTCTATCATATCCTATCATTTCTTCACTTTCTTCATATTTATACCATGTTGGTAAAATTCCATTATTAGCTTGAGGATACCAATATCCAAATGAATTATCTAAAAATGCTTCTATATATTCTACTGGATATTTAAAAAATAAGCTTACCCATAATGATATAAAATCTAATTTATTATTATTAAATTCTTCATTATTAAAATGGTCTTTTATGTTGTCAGAAATTAAAGGATAATAACTCTCACTCATTTCTTCTAAATCCATATCTATGTATTTTTGAATTTTAGTTTTTTCTTCTTCTGTTAATTCACTTCTTCTATATTTTACTGTTCTTGCAATTTGTTGCACTGGAATAGACATCATTTCTCTTATAGGTCCATCTGTTACATTTAATAATTTAAAAATAGGTCCTTTCCATAATATATTAAATAAAATAACAACTAAAAGCATCAAAGCTACTTTCTTTCTGTTTCCTCTTAAAAAAATTAACAATGTTGCTAGCGTTATTAAAACAACATATAATCCATTGTTTCTAAATAGTATTGTAAATATAGATATTATAATAAAACTTACAATATTTCTTTTTTTCTTAAAATATTCTTTATTTGTTACCATTTCTATAACTTGTATTGTAAATAATACAAGTATTATTCCAAATGGTACATCTTTCCACATTGTTATACTATAAGGTCCAAAAGATGGATATATGATAAAGAAAATTAATGTAAGTATTCTAAATACTATATTTACATTTTTCTTTGCCATATATTTTAGTACATATGAAAAACTAAATGATACAAATATCATTTGAAGTATTGAATATATTGCAATTCCTATATATGCACCACCTAATAACTTTCCTAAACTTATACATCCATAAATAATAAATATATGAGATACTGGATGGTGATTTTTAAAAGATGTGGCATTACTTAATCCATACTCCATTTCTGATACAGAATCTACTGTATACATTCCTGGGAAATTATATAAAAAATGTGGCAAATATGCTATAAATAATATTAATGCAATTACAAATAGTGATCTTTTATTATCTGTAAAATATTTTCTTATTTTACTATCTTCTTTTAATTTTATTCTTGGCAAAACTTTAGTATATACATAAATAATTATTGTATAAAAGACAATAGCATAACCTATAAATTTTAATACAGCCTTTAATAATATCTCTTTAGAGCCAATTACTCCTGCTAAACTATTATAACTACTTATACTATAGCCTATGACTTCAAGCCCTGCAAATATTACAGCTACTATTACTGATACTATTCTAGCTCTTTTATCTTTTAATTCAACTATTTGTTTTAAAGCTATAAATAAAATCAAAAAAAATGACATTAACAATATCGAATCAACACTTGTAAAAGCATCTCTTATACTAACTGATGTATCTAAATTAAGATTAAAACATGCAGCTCCAATTATAGCTACAATTAAAATAGCTATATTTTTTATATTTTGCTTACTCATTAAAAACTCCTTATACAACTCATTTATTTTATTTAAAATTTATATTTTGTAAAGTAATTTTATCATTTATTTCAATGATAATCAAGATTTTAAATTTAAAACATAGAAAAGAGGTAAAAACTATATTTCTACCTCTTTTCTACTCTATTCTTCCTTTTCTAAATCAGTAACTATATTATTTTTTAAGTCATCTGTTATATTTGTTTTTGTTTTAATATTTTCAATGTTAATTTCATCATTTACTTGTTGTTCTTTATCTTCTTCATTAATAATTTCATTTTCTTCAACATCTTTTTTAATCATTAACATTCTAGTATTTTCATTTTTAAGAACTAATTTTCCATCAATTATTTTAACTTCATAGTTTCCTATATTTCCTAGTGTTTGGTCTTTTAATTCTACTATTACATTTTGATGATTACTTATATTATTTGGATTTGTTCCTTGTACTTCATACAAATATTCTCCATCACTTAAATCACTTATATCTATACTATAGCTATATACATATGGTTCTACATAAGTCATTATTACTTCTTTTACTTCTTTTCCTTCACTATTCTTTATTACTAGTCTTGGTAATGTTTGTGGTCTTATTTGTTTTGTTCCATTTAACCATTCTTGTACTACTAATTGTCCACTTATTTTGCTTCCATCTAATCTTACATTTTTGTACTCAC